>DAOQNB010000251.1:0-7556 GCA_035335845.1 Acidobacteriota bacterium
CATTCTTCATTCTCAATTCTTCATTCTTCATTCTCAATTCTTCATTCTTCATTCCCAGTCGCCCGGTTGAAGATAATGCCCACAACTTTTGGGTCGAGTTTCTCAAGGACTTTCAGCGAACGGGTTACCTCGGGCCGGAGGCAGGTTTGAGCGTCAACCACCAGAAAAACACCATCGGCCAGCCCCATCAGCAATTCCGTCTCGGCTGAATTGGCCAGCGGAGGCGCGTCAAGCAAAACACAGTCAAATTCCTGATTCAGTTCATCAAGCACCGCCGCCAGTTTGCGGGTATTTCGCCAGTGAGGAATCCCATTGATCGGGCCAACTCCAATTCGATTGGGAACACGCTCCGTTGAAGTGAGAATGGCCGATTGGATGTTCAGTGATTCAGATAAAAGCTGGGATAACCCAACGCTTTGTGAGTGATCGCCTGTGGGCGGGTGAAATCGCTCATCAGGGGTCTCTGGATTGGTTTCAACCACAATCGTTCGCAGGCCAAGATCATCAAGCGATTTGCCCAGATTCAGGGTCACAGTGGTTGTTCCACACCCAGTTTTGGGAGCGGTTATCACAAAAGTTTGGCTTTGGTTGCGGTTGTGTTCCTGGGCAATCCGGTTGGCCAGCCGAACCATCGAATCTGTCTGCGAAAGAGTTTCAGATGAATTTTTCTGGTTTGAAATTGAACCAAGCGGGGGAAACCCAGCCAGCCGGGTCACTTCATCGGCTGAATACAACCCTGGGTCAAGTTGATCCAGGGCGATAGGGGCTGCCACGGCCAGTCCGCCAGCCGCAGCCACAAAAAATAAGAAAAATTTGGTTTTTCCACCTTTAATGGGAACTTCAGGTGTTCGGGCTTCTGAAAATCGGCGGGCAAATCCTGGGGCTTTGGTTTCAAGCATCAACAAATTGATCCGATCATCGATTGAATAGAGCCGTTTGCGCGCGCGATCAATTTCAGCGCCGACAGCCAGAGCCTGATTGTATTTCGAGGCAAACCAGGCGGCGGTGTTACTTTGGGTCAGTACTTCGGTCTGGAGGTTAGCTTCAATTTGTTTGGATCGGGCAACCTCAGTTTTTTTCTGAGTAATCAGCATTTTGGTCAGGTGGTCAGCCAGTTGATTGGTCGCACGCTTTAATTCGATATCAATTTCAGTGAGTTCGCGTTCGGCGGCTTTACGTCCTGGGTGGTCGGCGGTCAATCCGCTTGAGCGCGTCAGCAGTTCACTGCGGCGCAAGTTCAAATTGGCTTTGAGGCTATTGAGTCCTGGATCTTTGGCCACCATTTCCTGGACGATGGCTTTGAGTGATTCGGTGCCTTCGGGTTGAGCTTCGGTATAGATCGTCGCAAGTGTGGCTTCGGCCTGGATCCGTTCTTTTTGCGCGGCGGCCAGGGCTTTTCGATTGTTTAACAATAATTCATCATAGGGGTTGCTCAGGCTTTCGTTAAACGTTGTAACCCCAAGTTCCTGAGCCAGTTGCGTTCGTTGAACCACTTTTTCGTCAATTTCCTGCAGGAGTTTTCGGCGTTCATCCTGGAGCAAGTCAATGCGAGCGTCACTGGCAAAAAATTCCTCGTTCTTTGCGGTTTCCAGAAAAACATCAACCACCGAGTTCACAATTTCAGCCAGTCCGCCGGCTTCTGGCCCTTCAAGCCCAACCACAATCTGATAGGTGTCAGACACCGGTTTGACCCGCAGGCTTTGCTGGAGTCGTTCGATGGCCCGGCGCTCAGTTTCATTTTTCTTTTGCCACCATCGAAACCGGTTGTCTCCGAGGCGTTCCAGCGCTTTGGCAACAATGTCATAGCGGTTGATGGTGCGAACCTGTTGCTGGACATATTCCCGATACTGTGTGTTGGATTGCAGTTCTTGCTCGGTATCGGACTCCAGGTTTTTCAAAAAGCGGGGTGAAATATAAATCACGGCCTCAGTGTAGTAGACCGGTTTTCCTAAATAATAAGCCGCCGGTAATCCAATCAGGCACACAACAAACCCAACGGCCAGCGCCAGCCATTTGTGTTTCCACACCGAGGCCAGCGGATCAATTTTCCGCGTCAAAAAAGACGGCGGCGGCGGTTCAGGTGACGTCATATAAAACAAATCGGGCTGAAGACTCGCAAGCTCGGGGCAGAAAACCAGGGCTCAGGGCTCGGGGCTGAAGACTCGCAAGCTCGGGGCAGAAAACCAGGGCTCAGGGCTGAAGAAAGCGGGTTTAATACCCCAAGCCCTTAGCCCTCAGCCCGACGTCTTCAGCCCAGATTGATATTACCGGGTTAGGGTTCGAGTGATGACCAGGAGCGAAATAAACGGGTTCAGTTTTTCAAACACGTAGCCAGCTTTAGCCAGTCCGCGCTTGGGGACATAAATAATATCACCTTCTTCAAGTGAATAATTCAACCTCGATTTGGGGTCCAGCAAGAGTTTAAAGTCTATTTCCTGATTTAATCCCGTGCCTGGACGCACAAGCTGGATTTTACTTTGGGCGCTATCTCGACCTGGGCCGCCAGCCAGGGCGAGGGCATCCAGAAAAGTCATATCGGGCGTCAAGCGCAGGGCGCCAGGTTGGTTGACTTCGCCTAAGACATAAACCAGTTGATCGTCAGAATCGGGAATGTAGAGGATATCATTGCGTTGAAGGCGAATATTTGCCGTCAGATTGCCTTCGGTGAGCAGACTTTTTAAATCAATCCAGATGAGTTGGTCCTGACCACGAAAAACAGCACAACGGGTCAAGGCCGCTTTGTCAGCACCGACGCCGCCCACCGGGAGGCACCCGGCACGGGTAATGGTTTCAAGCAAGGTAGGTTGCACGTCAAAGAGAATTTCGCCAGGGTGTGAAACACGACCCAGGACAAACACCCGGTTGGAGGTATATTTTTCAACTTTGACGGTCGCCAGCAGGTCTTCATAGTACCGGGAAAGCGATTTGGTGGCTGCCTGGGCCAGTTCGTCACGGGTCAGGCCGACGACTTTGAGCGAACCAACCAGCGGAAGCGTGATCGTTCCATCGGGGCCCACCATGTGTTTTCCGGAAAGTTCTGGACGGCCCCAAAATTCAAGGAAGAATTCATCGCCTTCACCCATTCGATAGATGGGTTCAGCTTTGGCTGAAAACTCAAGGAGCTTCTCGTTGGTAACTACTTTTTGTTCTTTGGTCGTGACCTGAAATCCTTCAACTGGCCTGGCTTCCTGTGCCAGGAGCCCCACGGCGGGCATCGCTCCCAGGAAAAAACACAACCCTGCGAGGACCATAAATTTTTGGAAATGGTAAGACGTCTTTGTCATATCAGAAGAAGAACCCTGGTTAGGAGCGCGGGCTTCCTGCCGGCAATTGATTGAAACTGAGCCACGTGGTGCCGGCAGGATGCCGGCGCTCCCAGGAATTATTTATGTGCCGCTCAGGCGTTCGCGAATCACGCGGAACAAAAACACGAAGTTTCCAACAATGTAGCGTTTCCACATCCGGCCTGGTTCCTGGAGCAACCGGTACAGCCATTCCAGACCCATTTCACGCATCCAGATCGGTGCGCGGGGAATTCTTCCCGAATAAAAATCAAACAATCCACCCACGCCCATTCCGACTTTGGCTCCAGTTTGGGGCAGATGCTGGTGAATCCAGACATCCTGTTTGGGAACCCCAAAGGC
Organism: Acidobacteriota bacterium; assembly: GCA_035335845.1. Lineage (GTDB taxonomy): Bacteria > Acidobacteriota > Blastocatellia > Chloracidobacteriales > Chloracidobacteriaceae > JACQXX01. The sequence continues at coordinate 3,645 of DAOQNB010000251.1, forward strand.
TACCAGCAGGAGGTCAGCGCCTGATTGTCGAATCGTTTCAATAACCTGGGGTTCTTCGGCGGCTGAGAAATAGCCGTGATGCGTGCCGCTCACCACAACGCCTGGATACTGAGTTGCAATCCATTGTTTGACTTCGTCGGCCACGCCGGGTTTTCCACCAAGCAAAAAAATACCGTGTCCGGTGCCTTGCAACTCATTGCACAATCTGGGGAAAAGATCAGTGCCATTGACATTTTGCCGGATTGGTCGGGCAAGCAACTTGCCTGCGATTTTCATGCCAATCCCATCCGCTAAAATAAAATCTGAAGCCAGAATTGATTTCAGGTAGTGCGGGTCAGTGCAGGCAATGTTGGCACAATGAGGGTTAATGTAGGTAACCTGCCGCTGTACCGGCTGGGTGACCCAATCCATCAACGTCTCAATCGCCTGTGACATGGTGACATTATCGAGCGGGATCCCCAGCATCGTCACCTGATCAAGATGGGCGGGGGCGCCACCTGCGCCATACATCAAGGACGGTAGCGACCGGGCAACAATTCCTAAATCACCTTTGAGACTCTGGGTTTCAACATATTCGGAATCAGCTTCGGCTTCGGTGCCAAAATCAATATTGGCGCGCTGGCGAATCCACCAGAGGCAAATCAGGCCCGGACGCACGTCGAAACGCCGCCGGGCCTTTTGTTCGCGCGGGCTGATCTCCTGAGGTTCAACCGCACGGGGGCCAATCAATGACATGTCACCCTTGAGAATATTGAGCAGTTTGGGGAGTTCGGTTAGCCCAATCAGGCTGGCAAACCGATCAAGTCGAGGGTTTCGGAAGTGCAGCGAATAGGCCGCAAATGGTTCACAATATCGCCCGGCCCGAATGGTTTTCCGGATCTCAAGCCAGCCGGCATACCACATCACTCCGAGTCCAACCCAGACTGGAACCAATGCCAGGCTCAGCACCAGTGTCAGGCCGAAATCAAACACACGTTTGCTCTCTGACAGAAGCTGAGTCGCAACATACCACCCTGAGCTATAGCGAACTTTTCGCCATTGCTGACGCCAGATGCTGGTTCTCGAAAATTGATGCAGGGAATGGTGGCGGTTCATACTGTGAAGGAAGAATGATGAGTCCAGAAAATGGAAGGCGGTTGAACGCAACAGCCCGGCTCCAAAAAATGGTCAAACGCTCAGTTCAACCCTGACGCTGACTGGTGTCACTGATTGGTAAAAGCCGAGAGGGCTTCTTCACGAGTATTAAAAATTTCAAATAACCGGTGCATGCGGACCAGCTCAAACAACACCCGAACAGTTTTGGTCAGGGAACACAGCTTTAAGTCGCCACCTTTGCCATTGAGTTGACGCAAGGCTGACAAAATTCCGCCAAATCCCGAACTGTCAACAAACTCCAGTTTCGAGAGGTCAAATATGACCTGGGTGTATTCTTCAATCACGGGGGTAATATTTCGTTTAAATTCTTTGGCATTGGAGGCATCAAGTGATTTTCCCAAGAGCGTAACAATCGCAATTCCCTGGTGGTTTTCAACTGTAAGTTGCACGGCAAGATCTCCTTCAAAGTCAGACAAAAACAGGGCGGTGACTGGTGTTTTGGAATCAACCGGTTCAAATAAGTCTGGAACCCAGACGTTAAAAACATTTCACGAGCTTCATTTGAACCCGTCCATCTGGAATCGGACTCAGGTCAAATTCATCAACGCAGGAACGGATGATAAACAATCCGAAGCCACCTTCTCTGGAGCCATCAAATTCCGGTTCAGGCACTTCATCTGGATCAAACCATTCCCCGCTATATTCAATGCAAACGGTGAGCCGAACGGGCTCGATAGTAGCGGAAATCTGAATCTGATGTCCCGGAATTTCCTGGTAGACATGCCTGATGACATTGACCACTGCCTCAACCATGGCAATTTCCAGATGCGTCTGGGTAGTTTCTGGGCACTGTTCTTGAGAAAAGTGGGCGCACAATCCTCTGGTAAAGTTTCGGACGCGTTCAATTTCAGTTACGTTTGAGTCAAGGGTGAGCTGGTACTTCGTAATGCCCTCGCTGGCTGGTTCTCCGATTTTGATCAGAACACAGGTTAAGTCATCCCCAAAGGTTTCAGATTCGGCAAAGGATAACAATTGATGGTGAACCAGCCTGAGGATAACCTTGGGAGGGAAATCAGCCTGGGTTTGAATTATTGCGGCCAGGCGGTCTTCTCCAAACAATTCTCCCTCCTGCGATCTGGTTTCGGTAATGCCGTCCGAATAAAAACAAAAGATATCGCCGGGTTGGAAGCTGACAGTGGTTGTCTCATAGACTTCGTGTTTTAAAAAACCAAGCGGGACATTGTCTCCGGCCAAAAAGTGGCAGGTTCCTGTTTCCCGGCGGAAATGAACTGTCCGGGTGTGTCCACAATCAACAAATGAGAACTGCTGGCTGGCTAAATCAAACCGCCCATAATGAATAGTGACAAAGCGTTCGAGTTCAATCAGGTTTGGAACAATCAGGTCATGAACCAGTGTCAGAATTTCGTCCAATCCAGGGAGGACTGCCTGATGTTTGTCACGCAACACAAGTTGATGAATCGAGCGCAGAATCTGGTTTTTGAGTGCGGCGCCGACCAGAGCGGCTGGTATGCCTTTGCCCATGACATCGCCAATGGTAAAGTCCAGGCACGTGGGGCTATTCACCAAAAAATCGTAAAAGTCACCGTCAATCAATTGTGAGGCAATCGTCAATGCCGAAATCTGCAGTCCCGGAAAGTAACTGGGCGGCTGGCCAAAGAGCAGGGTTTTTTGAATGGTGTGACCAATTTCGACTTCCTGGCGAAGCATTTCACTTTTGAGTGCTTCCTGTTGGAGTCGTTCATTCTCGATAATCATGCCTGCCTGGGTGGCCAGTGTTTCCAGCAGTCGCAGGGTGCGGGTATCAAATTCATCATTTGCTTTTTCATGCCAGGCAGCCAAGACTCCATGGATGGTATCACCTGCCAGGACCGGAATGATGGCGGCCAGTGCGGCTTTGCTGAATTCTGCTTCAAGGTCTTTCTCTTTTTGAAGCTGTCCGCGATCAAAATAAACATAACTGGTTCGATCAGTGATCGTCCTGCCAATGACCCCAGGGCCAATGGTTCGTTTGCGAAGAATCCGGGTCGTTTTGGACGCGATGGGGGCAATAAAATTTGGTTTTTCAATCAGCCAGAAGGCAACATTCAAGCCTCCGATCAGATTGGCTGCCCGGTCAACAATTCGTTCAAAAATCGGAGGCTGGTTGGGTTGCAGGGTTTGCTGGTTCAGAAACTCGGTGATTTCATACACGGCAGACAGGCTTTCCCAACTAATTGACAATTCACGGACCAGCGCCTGGTTTTCAAGTTCCGTGCTGATTTGCTCGATTACCTGCCGCACTCCGATTTTGATGAGAGAAATTGCGGCTGGGACGGCGACTGGGGTGCAAATCAGGATCGAGCCGCAATGCTTGCGATTGATTTGCAATGGAATCGAGATTAAATCATTCCGGTCAGAGTTTCGGAATCCGTTCAGGCAGCGTGGAGTGCCAAAACCGGTGGTGGCACAGGTGCACGTTGGATGGTTTGACAGCCACATCACTGATTCTTCAATCACACCGGCAATGGAAATCGGAAATTCTGCTGCCAGGGCGGCAATAAATGGTCGAAGCAGGTCCAGTGCCCGCCGATGGATTCGGTGTGACTCTTCAGTATCAAAGGCGAGGGTAAACTCAGAGGTCGTGGTCATGGTGGAATGATATGGCGCACCAGAAGGAAAGAAATGAAGAATTGAGAATGAAGAATTGAGAATGAAGAATGAAGAATGAAGAATTGAGAATGACCTCAATTTTGCCCAACATCGCACCACCTGGCTCACATATCAGTGCCGGTCAGTTCGGAATCCGGCTGCCACCAG
>DAOQNB010000252.1:0-3907 GCA_035335845.1 Acidobacteriota bacterium
GAACCAAGAACCAAGAACCAAGAACCAAAAACCAAGAACCAAGAACCAAGAACCAAGCACGAAGAACCAGGCACTCAATTGGCTTCGTCCATTCATTGCGCCTTTTGACCGCTGGTTGCAATTTCCTTGGCTTTATTCAGGAATCGTGTAGGCTGTCAGTTGTGAAGTTTTCCTGCCAGAAAGTATTGAAAGTCAGAGGGAAATCCCCCAAATGATTACAGCAATCATTGTGGATGATGAACGAGTTGCGCGGAAGATGCTTCGGACCTTGCTCCAGGAGTATCCGCAGATTCAAGTTGTCGGCGAAGCCCAGTCTGTTTCACAAGCCGCCGAAGTCATGGCCAGTACCAAACCCGATGTTGTCTTTTTGGATATTCAAATGCCGGGTGGTACCGGGTTTGAATTACTCAACCGGGTCCAGCCCGGTTGTCAGATTGTCTTTGTCACGGCCTACCATGAATTTGCCGTGAAAGCTTTTGATGTCAAAGCACTGGATTTTTTGCTCAAGCCGGTTGATCCTGCTCGATTAACCCAGACCATTGAGCGAATTACCGATGTTTTGGATCGAAGTTCCTGAACCCTGAAAGAGTATTTTTTCCCATCTGCAAAGCTGCTACACTAGACATCTCGCTCCAAACCCACACATTCATCCTGCAGGAAACACCATGAGGACAGTTTTTCGAGGGGGAATCCGGATTCGGTGGGCGTTGACTGCCCTGATGGCGGTGATTGGTCTCTGTGTTTCGGGGCCGGTGTGGGCGCTTGACCCAACCAAAGCCGTTACCGAATACACCCACGATGTCTGGCAGGCTGAGCTTCCCCAAAGCTCGGTCTTGAATCTGCTCCAATCCCAAGATGGATACCTCTGGTTTGGCACCTGGGAAGGACTGGTACGCTTTGATGGTGTTGAGTTTACGGTGTTTTCCAGTCGGAATACTGAACAGATGCGGACCAATGGCGTTTCGGCCCTCTATCAAAGCCGCGATGGAGCACTCTGGTTTGGACTATTTGGCAGTGGGCTGGTTCGACTTCAGAACGGTCAGTTTACTCCTTTTTCAAAGCAGGATGGACTGGCCGGCAACATTATCCGCACTATCATCCAGGACCGTCAGGGCACACTTTGGGTTGGAACTGAACAGGGGTTGTCGTGTCTTGAGCCAACCGGGCGGTTTCGCACCTTTACCGCTCAGGACAGGATGCCCCTGTCACCCATCCAGGCTCTGGCTGAGGACGGTGTGGGCGGGCTTTGGATCGGTGCCAGAGATGGGCTCTACCGTTTTCAATCAGGAACCGTGACCCGGTTGACCACTGCTGATGGGTTGCTTGACAACTCAATTCGGACGTTGCTCGTGGATCGTGGAGGCCGGTTGTGGGTTGGAACGGCTGGCGGTTTGCAATCCTTTTCAGGCGGGAAGTGGGCTTCGTTCACGGTGCGTAATGGCCTGTCGTTTGGCACGGTGCTCAAAATCATTGAAGACCGCCACGGCACGTTATGGATCGGAACCGAAGGCGGATTGAGCCGGTTTGTCAGCGGACGATTTTCAGTGCTCACGGTCCGTGATGGATTTGTGAACGAATCAGTCCAGGCGCTCTGCGAAGATCACGAAGGCAGCCTGTGGATTGGGACCAACTGGGGGTTGAGCCGGTTACGTGATGCGACTTTTGTCACCTACACCCGTCAGCAAGGATTAGCCGGGAATGTCGCCCGAACCGTGATTGAAGACCGCACCGGAAAAATGTGGATCGGAACCGATGGCGGTGGATTGTCCTGTTTGGATTACGGCACAGTAACGAACTACGGTCTGGAGCAGGGGCTTCCGAGTATGCTGGTCAAATCCCTGTGCGAAGATCGTCACGGGCAACTCTGGATCGGCACCAGCGGCGGCGGGCTGGCACAGATGACCAGCAGCGGCCAATTTACGGTCATTACCACTCAAAATGGTCTGGCGAACAACCATATTCGGGCCATTTTTGAAGATCAAACCGGCAGGCTGTGGGTTGGCACCGAAAGCGGACTGTCCTGTTTGGAGGGAGGACGCTGGCGCACTTACACCACTCGTGACGGACTTTCCAACGATTTTATTTGTTCTTTTGCTGAAGACTCGACCGGCACGGTGTGGATTGGGACGCTCAATGGACTGAATCGGTTTCGGGATGGGCAATTCACTCGCTTTGACACTGAACATGGGCTTTCTGACAATGCCGTTCTAACGCTCTATCCTGACCAGGAAGGGAATTTATGGATTGGGACCTCTGACGGTGGGCTCAACCGGTTTCGGGATGGAACGTTTCGGGCCTATCGCAGCCGGGACGGAATGGCTGACAATAAAGTGTTCCAAATCCTTGAAGACGAGACCCGGACGTTGTGGATGAGTTCCAATCAAGGCGTGTATGGGGTGCGCAAATCGGATCTGGATGCCTTTGATCAGGGCTATCTCCAGACGTTGACCTGTGTCCTGTTTGATCAGGCTGACGGGTTGAAATCCAGACAGTGCAGTGGTTCGTGCCAGCCGGCAGCCTGGAAAAGTCGGGATGGCAGACTCTGGTTTGCCACGGCGGATGGGGTTTCGGTGTTTCATCCAGCTCGGGTGACACATAACCTGCTCCCTCCGCCGGTGACCATCCATCGAGTGGTGGTAGATGGTGCAAGCCTGTCAGCAGAACAACAGGCGGTTTTTGCCTCGGGAAAAGAAAAGTTCGAATTTCACTACACCGGCCTCAGTTTTATTGCCCCCACGAAGATGCGGTTCAAATACCGTCTTGAAGGCTTTGACACGACCTGGAATGAGGTCGGTGCCCGCCGTACGGCCTACTACACCAACCTGCCACCAGGAAACTATGCCTTCCAGGTGCTGGCCTGTAATAACACCGGCGTGTGGTCGCCGACCGGCGCTGTCTTTCGATTTGAACTGTTGCGGCCCTGGTGGCAAACCTGGTGGGCCAACCTGATGATCATTGGTGGGATTGTCGGAATCGGATTTGGGGCGTATTCCTACCAGATTCAGCAATTAAAAAAGAAACAAAATCAGCGGCTGGCGAGAGTCCGCCATCTTCAGAAACAGTATCTGGATGCCGTGGGGCAATTGCTTGAAAGCATTCAGGTGATCAATTCTCAACATGCCCTCGCCACGGTGTTGCAGACGATTGCCGAGGAAAGCGCCCGCTTAATTGGTGGTTTGCCCGGAGGTATTGGGTTTGTTGAAGATCGTCAGGTGGTGTTTCGTCGCATCTGGCTCGATAGCTGGCAGGATGTGGCCTATCGGGTGCCCTTTGAATTTGGCACTGCTGGTCGTGTTGCGGCGACCGGGACTCCGGCGATTGTCAACGAGATTAAGGATGAACCGCACATTGCCTTTCGCGAAATTTTGGAGTCGCACCGCATTGTCGGGTTGTTGCAGGTGCCGATCATTACGCGTCAGGGAACGGTTGTCGGTGTGTTGATGGTTCGGCGGCCAGCCGAACGGGCCCCGTTTACCCAGACCGACTGCCGGTTGATTGAGTTGCTGGCCAATCAGGCGGCAGTGGCCATTGAAAATGCCCGGCTCTACGGCGAACTTGAAGTCAAACGCGATGAACTCGAAGAGAAAAATCTCATGATCAGCGAGTCATTGCGCGAGTTGGAACGGCTCTATCAAAACGAGCAGAATGTGTCCCAGACGCTGCAGCAACTCAATCAGATGAAAATCAATTTTATGATTGTTACTTCGCACGAGATGCGAACGCCGCTGGCGGTGCTCAAAGGCTATCTTGACGTGCTGGCTGATGAATTTCTGGGGCCGCTCACCGAAGAGCAACGTGATTCGCTGGTGATGTGCCAGGACATGATCAACCGGATGATCGGCAATTTCGAAGGCATTCTGGAAATGATCAAGATCAATGCCGGGCAATTTACCCTGGAGCGCAATGA
>DAOQNB010000252.1:4007-7547 GCA_035335845.1 Acidobacteriota bacterium
ACGAAACGGTACACAATTCTCCATCTTGCCCTTAGATCATCTCTTCTGAAATCAATCACCAAACAGCCGTCAATTCATCAATCCATCAATCGCTAGCTTTTTAGATAAATATTTCTTTGAAAAGCGGTGACAAGTCCCCGCACTCCAAGGAAATTTGTGAGTGAAGTGCGATAGATTCAGATTGAGGTGTGCGAGAAATACGGAGGCTCAATGCTGTCAAAGGTGAAAATCATGCTCGGTGGGGGACTTATTGCTGGTTGGTTAGTACTTTCTGGAGGGCTGGCCGGGTCTGTGACGCCACCCAGTGTTCAGGCCGCAGGGAGCCCCCAAACAAAATCCGCCAGCACTCAGAACCCATCATCACTACCTGTTCTGAAATCAAAGAGTACGACTCTGAAGGGCGCGGAAAAACACCGCTATCAGATAGTCATTCAGGCCAATGATTACCTGAACCTGGTTGTGGATCAGCAGGGAATTGATGTTGTGGTTCGTCTTTTCCAACCAGATGGGAAACTGGTCCAGGAAGTGGATAGCCCAAACGGTATGTTTGGGCCGGAACCAATCTACCTGATTCTTGAACGGGCAGGGACCTATGTATTGGAAATCGAATCGCTTGAAAAAGAGGCTCAAAGCGGAAAGTATGAAGTGGTGCTTGACCCGGTACATTCAGCCACGGAGCAAGATCGGGTTTTGATAGAGGTTCAACGGCTCCAGTCGGAAGCCAGGATTGGGATGAGGACTGGAAAGAATGATCTGGCTTTGACCGCAGCTCAACGGGGAATGGAGCTGGCGAAAAAGTCCGGTGGTGCTGACTCCATTTTGTGTGCCAACGGACTTGAAGTTCTCGGGAAGGTGTATGTGGCCAAAGGTGACTACGATCAAGCCGAGGTTCATCTGGCCAAGTCCATTGAAACTTACGATAAAGTGTTGAAAAACGATGATTTACGATCAACTTCCTGTATGATTGAGTTGGCAAACTTATATGTTATAAAGAACCAAATTGAACGGGCTGAATCGCTATTTCAGCGATGTCTGGCGCTCCGGGAAAAAGTACTGGGACCGGATCATCCCGAAGTTGGTGACGCGTTATCCTGGCTGGGATCCGTGTATATAGGGCAAGCAGATTATTCAAAGGCTGAACCGTTGCTGGTGCGGTCGCTCGCGATCAATGAAAAAACAGTCGGCGACAGTCAGAAAACTGCCCTCAGTTTAATAGGTCTGGGGGTGATGCATCATCTGCGTGGCGAATATGAGAAGGCGAGACCGTATTATGAACGGAGCCTGGCCGTCACCGAAAAAATTGTAGGACCCGAACATCCCTCAACACTGCAAGCCCTTGGGAATCTGGCTTTTCTTTCCATGCAACAAGGTGACTATCTCAACGCGGAGTCATATTTTTTACGAGTCATAAGTATTCAGGAAAAAAACTTGGGCCCCATTCATCCTGACCTTGCCATTACGCTCTCCAATCTAGGGCAGCTCTATATAACTATGGCCAACTATGACCAGGCTGAAGCCAGGTACCAACGTTCCCTGGCCATCAATGAAAAAATAATGGGACCCACTCACCCCTGGGTTGCTCTCACCCTGAATGGACTGGCGCAACTCCAGGTGGAAAAAGGAGAATATCCAAAAGCGGAAAAATTCTGTCAACAGGCACTCGCCATCAATGAAAAAGCCTATGGCCCCACCCATCCGGAAGTTGCCGCCAACCTCAACAACCTGGGTGATTTATACAGACGGATGAGCAATTTTTCCGCGGCTGAACCTCTGTACCGGCGGGCGGTAATGATTTGGGAAAAAGCCTTGGGATCTGACCACCCTAATGTTGCGTCGGGGTTGTCCAACCAGGGGACGCTTTATCTCGAAATGGGTAATTTGGATCAAGCTGAAGCCTGTTATCGAAAGGCATTGGCCATTCAAGAAAAGAAATTGGGACTGAATCACTCGCAGGTGGGTTTGCTGCTAGGGAACATCGCGAAGGTTTTAACCAGAAAAGGCGATTACGCCGCCAGTCGGCAACTTCAGGAACAGGCGCTCGCCATCCGTGAAAAAGCCTTAGGACCGGATCATCCTGAAATAGCCAGCAGTTGCGGGGACTTGGGCATTGCGTTGACGTACCTTGGAACCTATGACCTGGCGGAAGCAATGTTTACCCGGGCTCTCACCATTTATCAGAAAAAGTTCGGACCAGGGCATCGCGGGGTTGCCTTGAGTTTCAAAAACCTGGGGCTGCTTCATCGGATCCAGGGGAATTTCACCAGGGCGGAGGAGTTTTATCGAAAAGCGCTCGCGCTCCAGGTAGAAAACTTGGGATCAAGTCACATTGAGACCGTCACCTGTTTGGGCGACCTGGCTCTGGTTCAACAAGGGCTGGGCCATCTTGACCAGGCGGTTGATTCCCAGTTCCAATTCAGCGAAGCCTGTGAGCGCAACCTGGCTCACAATCTGGTGGTTGGATCAGAACGGCAAAAGGCACTCTTTATCAACTCCACGGCTGATTATGCCGATGCCACTGTGTCGCTGCACCTCAACGCGGCACCGCAAAATCCAGCCGCCGCAAAACTGGCGTTGACCGAGGTGTTGCGCCGGAAGGGGCGGGCGCTGGAGGTGATGACCAGCAGTCTTGCCACGTTGCGCCGTCAGACAGATCCCGAAACCCAGAAGCTCCTCGATGACTATGCCGCCCTGACCAATCAGATTTCGATATTGACATTGAAAGGACCAGGTACCCTTCCCGTTGAAAAGCATCGGGCCTATCTGAATCAGCTTACGGCTCGACAGGAACAACTGGAAGCCGACCTCACCCGCCGGAGCGCCGAGTTTGCTGTTACCACCAACTCCATTACGATTGACGCCGTTCGGGCCATGATCCCCGACCAGGCGGTACTGGTGGAATTTACGGTGTATCATCCGTTTAACCCGAAAGCCAACAGGTTTGAACCTGCTCACTACGGTGTCTATGTGTTGACTCATCAAGGAGATATCCGTGGGGTGGACCTGGGCGAGACTGGGCCGATTGATGCCGCCATCGCACAGTTTCGAAAGGCAGTGCGCAATACCCAAATGAAGGTTGGCTCGTCACGAAACCTGGCAAAGGTAAAACAAAATCAATTGGTGACAGAAACAGTCATGGCTTGGGCCCGACAGGTGGATCGTTTGGTACTGGAGCCAGTGCGGGCCTTCATCGGTACCAGGAAACATCTCGTGATTTCACCTGACGGGGATTTGAATTTGATTCCTTTTGCCGCGCTGGTGACGGAAAGCGGGAAATTTCTGGTCGAGGATTCTTTGATCACCTATGTGACCAGTGGGCGGGATTTGCTGCGGATGCAGGTCAAAATTCCAAATCAACAACCGGCGCTGATTGTGGCTGACCCCGATTATGCCGAAGGGAACGGCCCAACGCTGGGAGGCCGGGTGATGAAACCACTGATGCTGCTCCCTGGAACCAGGCGTGAGGGCAAAGACATACAAAACCTGATGCTGGGAGGCCGGGTGATGAAACCACTGATGCTGCTCCCTGGAACCAGGCGTGAG
>DAOQNB010000253.1:0-7542 GCA_035335845.1 Acidobacteriota bacterium
TCCTTGTAAATTCTCTAAAAAGTTACTTTTAACCCAAACTGGATCTGTCGCGGGTCTCCGGCACTGTTAAAACCAAGCGCTTCGGTTGGGGACCGGTCTTTTCTTCCGCGCAGGTTGAACGGCCCGCGCACCAGCTTTGGGTCACCTCCGATCACGTCATTAACCGACAGAAAGTTGGTGTGGTTGAGCACATTAGTCGCTTCGACGATCAATTCCGCCTGAATTCCAGGTTCTCGACTTATGGCAATCAGCTTGCTGATTCGGAGGTTCACATTGGCAAAGCCAGCGCCCTGCCCTGTGTTTCGCCCGGCATAAAACGGACGGTCATAGTTGCCGGTGGTGTCTCCGTTGACGTCACGACCCGCCCGCGTTGTAAAGGGAATGCCACTCCGAAGATTCACAATCGGACTCACGGTCATATCTCCGAACAGATGACCCAGCCAGCTTTTTCCCGGACTGGATTTGAATGGACTCTGAAACACCCCGCTCACCACAAAATTATGCCGAACGTCAAAGGATGACACGCTCCGCTCCAGATACAGTCGCGTTGGCAAAAACGCAGCAAACGTGGCGTTGAAATCAATCACGTCGTCAATGGTTTTGCTGTAGGTGTAATTCGCTTCAAACTGGACATTGTGGCTAAAGCGTTTGGTGAGCGATGTCGTCAACCCGTGATAAATCGAGTTTCCAATCGAACTATAGAGATTGAGCTGGGCAATCGTCGGATCAATCCGGGCCAGTCGCGGGCCGTAAATCGGGTCAAAGACGTCGGTTTCGCGATAGTTCACATTTTGCGACACCTGCAAATGCACGCCGCGATACATCTGATAGGCCACATCCAGCGCCAGGTTTGAAGCCAATTGCTGCGAAATCCCCAAACTGGCCTGGAGCGAATAGCCGTTCCGATAGCCTGGACTTGGCTCGTTGATCCGCCGCCCCTGCGATTTCGGCCCGGTGGCAATTCCAAACGCATTGACCTGGGCTTCGCTCAGCGCAGTGGACGGCAACACACCTAACCCGGCACCGTATTGCCACAGGTTCACCGGCGACTGGGCGCCATCGCTGAGCGCCCGAATCACGATGTTGACATACTGCCCGGTATCATTCTGGATCGTCGTTCGGAGCGGAATCTGAAATGGAATCGGCGCGACAAACATGCCGCCGCCGCCGCGCAGGACGGTTTTCTGATTCCCAAACACATCCCAGGCAAACCCGAGGCGCGGTGAAAGAAAACTGTTTCCGCCAATGGGTCCGGGCTGATGATCAAAGTCATACCGGACCCCGGCATCGAGGGTGAACGTCGGGGTTACTTTCCATGAATCCTGGGCAAAGGCACCAAGACCGTGCGCCCAGGCGTTCCAGTTCGGATTGTTGAACCCTTGCGCATACTGGGCGGGTCGTCCCAGATTAAAAGACTGGATCGAATTCAAGTTTGCGTCTGTCGGACCACCAGCGGGCAGGCCGTTTGCCGTGTTAAACGCGGCCAGCGCGGCCTGATCAGCCGCCGAAAGCGCCTGATTGACCCCAATCACCCCGGAAGCAAACGTCCATTGCCCTGGGAAAAACTGACCGTTGATCACCTGATAGCTGGCTGGCCGATACGAAGCTCCAAACTTGAACGTGTGCGCATTGACCGTCCAGGTCAGAATGTCTTCGATTTGATACCGGTCAGCAAAAGTTTCAACCGTGGTTGGCTGACCAAATGAACCAACTCCAACAATCAGCAACCCGGTGCTCTGCGGTTGTTTCGCCACTGTCCGGGCCGAAAAATTGGGCACAATCTGCCCGCGTATCTGATTGACCAGATTAGAATTGAAGATATGCAGCCAGGAAACCAGCGTCGTGTAGTCCCGAAATTGAACCGTCGTATCAGCACTCGGCGCCTGATCGTTGTTGGGCGTTAACTGGTCCTGATCTTCGCGAGAAAGCGAAAACCGCGCCGTGATGGTGTCTTTCGGGCTCAACTGATAATCAACCCGTGTCGTCCAGTTATAGCTGCGAACCGGTGCCGGGAAAGCACCTTCGTTTTCCTGTAACAACTTGATCGTATTTGGGTAACTCGTGGTGCTCAAAGCTGTTTCCAGTCGCTGCCCGAGTGCCCGGATGGCCGGATCGCTCGCTGCGTCCAACTGTCCCAGGTATGCCTGTTGACCAGCCGTCAGGCTGAAGGTACGGTCGCTGATATAGCGCCGAAATCGCGCCGTGTCAGATTTCAGAGCTTCAAACGAGGTAAAGAAAAAGAGCCTGTTCCGGGCAATCGGCCCACTCAGCGTAAAGCCTGGATACAGTTTCTGATCAAAGGCTTTCTGTGGGTTGTAGTCAAAATAATTGCGCGCCGCCGTTTTTTGTGACCGGAAAAAAGCATACACACTGCCGTGAAAATCATTGGCACCGCTTTTGGTCACCACATTGACGGCTGAACCCGAGGTAAACCCGAATTCAGCCGCAAAACCATTCCGATTGACCTGAAATTCCTGGACAGCTTCCGGGCTCAAATTTCGGATGCGAAGCTGTCCGGTTCCAAATTCGTTTTCGCCGCCGTCAATCGTGACCAGATTGTTCCGCCCGTTTCCACCGCCGATGGAAAAGCCCGATGAGGTAAAACTCACGTCAAACCCGACAAACTGGGCACGTGGCGCATTCGAATCCGAGACCCCAGGCAAAGTGTAGACATAAGACGTAAATTCGCGACTCAAATTTGGCAGGCTCTGGATTTGACGCCCTTGAATGGTATTTGCCTGTTGGGTACGCGCCACATCAATCACCGGAACATCAGCCGTAATTTCAATTACTTCACCGGCAATGGCGGCAATCTGCAACTGCAAGTTTTGAACCGTGATTTGCCCAACGGTTAATTCAATGTTTTTAATCGCTTTGCCGCCAAACCCATTGGCTTCGATCACTAAATCATAGGTGCCAGGTTGCAGAAACGGGAGCTGATACTCGCCCGCCTCACTGGTCAGCACCGAACGGGAAAAACCGCGTTCGTTATTTTTGGCGGTAATCGAAGCATTTGCGAGCGGCGATCCGCTTTCATCAGTCACAGTTCCCCGAATCGTTGCCGTGGCCACATCCGCCTGGCCAAACACAGCCAGCGGGAATGTAACAATTGTAATAAACAGGATCAGTTCACCGAGGAGTTTCATAAATATCAGGTCCTTTGGCGGAGATGTTTGACGAGCACAGCAACCTGATGGGATGGGAAATCCGGCTGCCTGATCCTCTGAAGAAATTTGAGTACACAGCTCAAGTTTTCCTGTCTGAGCACGTTTTGAAGAAAACGGAAAAAACCTGAGACGATGCGGATTACCTGGATTGAACAAGGGGGATTCCAGGTCTCGATACTCACCCTCGTACAAGATAACGAATAAAATGTCAATATAACGACACTCTGATCACAGAATACACTGCCAACCGCACGTGAGAATTCATTCGACACAATGAAAGGGTTTAATGGTGCTCCACTTTCGGGTAAGCTTCATGCCGCTTCACACAGCTTTCGTTGAATCCAGTCTCCTGTATCTCATAACACTCAATTTATCAACAGCTTACAATTAAGACACTTAAAGGGCGATATGAAACGCTTCAGGGTATGGTGCCTCACGTGTGTCGCGTGGATGATGCTAATAAGTGCCGGATTCAACTGGATTGGGCTGACACCAATTCAGGCTGGCTACCTTTCCAACCAGGCGACCACGCCAACTGAGTCAAAATCGTTGCCGATGCGGTCCTCGGTCAATCCGCCGGGCTGGCCGGAAGGTCGGTTGTTTTTGAAAGTCTTTGGCAATGAAGACGGTCTCCGGTCAGGCTATATCAGTTGCCTGACCTTTGATCAGCGCGGCTATCTCTGGGCGGGAACTGACGACGGGGCGGCCTTTTATGACGGCCAAACGTGGACGCCAGTTAATATGCCCAACCGGACAATTTCAAATTGGATATTGGCCATGCTGGCCACACAGGACGGCAGTCTCTGGTTTGGCAGGTCAGATGACGGATTGAGCCGGCTTCACAATGGCGCCTGGACAACCTATACCCCAAAAAATTCAGGGATTCCAAGTCAAAGTGTCTATTGCCTGTATGAAAGTACGACTCCAGACGGAAAATCCTGCCTCTGGATAGGGACAGATCAAGGGCTGGCACGTTTCCTGGATAACCAGTGGACTGTTTTCACAACTCAAAATTCAGGGCTGGCAGGGAATAAGATCCAGTGTGTGTATGAAAGCACACTGCCTGGCAAACCGACCGTGTTATGGGTTGGAACAGAAACCGGGCTTTCGCGGATTGAGCGGTTTCACGACATACAGCCAACACCATCTCCTTCAGGTACCGGGTCAGGCTGGACCAATTTCACGACTCAAAATTCGAAACTTCCGGGAGATAGGGTGATCAAAGTGCTTGACACAATCACCCCCGATGGACAGTGGAATTTCTGGATTGTCACCTATCATGGCCTGGTTCTGATCGAGCCGGTTTCAGCTCCGTCCCCGGCACATATGATGCCCAGCCGTGAGCCCACCGACACCCGCTGGCTGGTATTCACAACTCAAAATATGCTGCCTCCCGGTATGGATGTCATGTCGGTGACCGAGACCAGATCAGCTACCGGAAAACGAGTGGTGTGGATTGGTGCTGACCTCGGATTGGTTCGATTGACCGAAAAGCCGGGCGCCACCGCAACCGGGATTGACCGATTCACCAGGGATATCTACACAGTTCACAATTCGAACTTGCCGATTGACGGCATTAATCAGATTCTGCAAACACCCTCACCAACTGGAAACCCCATGCTCTGGATTGCCACCCGAGGTGGTGGCGTCGCCTGTTATCGCGAAGACTGGTGGACCACGTTTGACACCGATTATCCAGGGCTGCCGAATAACTTGATTGACAGCCTGCTTGAAACCACATCCGCAGCCGGGAACCCAGTCTTATGGGTTGGAACTGACGAAAATGGCCTTGTGCGGTATGAAGCCGGAAAGGTCATCAACTTTGACCCAAAAAACTCGCCGCTCCCCGATATTTCAATCACTTGCCTGCTGGAAACAGTTTCACCAGCCGGACGACCAGCCGTGTGGATCGGCACGAAAGGCAATCAGGTAATATTGCTCGAAGAACCAACCCGCGTCTCAGCCGAAGGCCCCAACCCAGGTGATTTTTCCTGGACGATTTTTGATTTGAACACATTTGGTCTCTCTCCTGGCATAATCAACGATTTGATGGAAGTTACCCTGCCTTCAGGCCAGCGTGTTTTATGGGTGGCTTCTGACGGAGGACTTGCCCGCTACGAACAAGGAAAATGGACGATATTTCCGATTGAAAAGACCAAATTTCTGCCAGCCACTCCCATGACGGTCACTCAAACCAGCCGTGGATCAACATCGCCGGTGCTCTGGATTGGAACCTATGGAGGTGGGCTGATTCGACTGGAAGAAACCGGCAATCCACAGCTTGAAGGGGAAGAAGCCTACACCGCGACGAGCTTTACCCCGGCAAATTCAAAGCTCCCGAATGGGTTTGTGATGAGCCTTCACCAGACGGTTTCGGCTGCGGGCCACCAGATTTTGTGGATTGGAACCTCGTATGCCGGGGTCGTCAGGATAGATCTCACCCAGCCTGATACTCCCTGGCTGATCCTCAACGACACCTCAACCCCGGCCATGCCGGACAACACCGTGTATAAAATCCTCGAAGACCCGGCCCACAGAGTCTACTTTTTGACCAACAATGGGGTGGCGCAACTGACCGAACGCCAATCCAGTTCTGGGAACGGTCTCGAATATTCGATGTTGACCTTTACCACTGAAGACGGCCTGCCGATCAATTCCTGCAACAGCATCGCCGGGATGGTGGATCATCTGGGCCGCATCTGGGTTGGAACCATCAAGGGCACCGCCCGGTTTGACCCGGCCAGCCGGCTGGAAGACCACACCCCCAAACCACTGTTGATCAGCCAGACCTGGCTCAATGGACAGCCATTTGGCAATCGGGAAAAACCATCGGTTCAGCCAGTGCTCGGACTTGGCGACCAGTCGCTGGATGGCGTCCGCCTGACCTATGACCAGAACCATCTTGTTTTTGAATACCGGCTGGTGAGTTTTTTCAAACCATCGGAAACCAGGTACCAGACGCAACTGATTGGCCTTGATGCCGCGCCTTCGGAATGGTCGCCAGATACCAAAAAAGAATATCCGGCGCTTGGTGAAGGCCGCTATGTGTTTCGCGTGTGGGGCCGCGATGCCAGCGGCAATGTGACTGGACCGCGTGAGCTTTCCTTTTTTATCAAACCGGCTCCCTGGCGGACGTGGTGGGCGTATGGCGTCTATACCTGTCTCCTGGTCGGGCTTGGGTATGGCAGCCTGCGCTGGCGAATCAAAACCTTACAGCGGCAAAACCTGCAACTTGAAGAAAAAGTGAAGCTTCGAACCCAGGAACTTTCAGAGAAAAATGACCAGCTTGACCATAAAGTCGCTGAACTGGCACAAAAAAACGAAGAGCTGGCCCAATCCAAAGATGAATTGATCAAGTCATACCAGCAAGCCGAGCAAATTTTCAGTGCCCTGGCTGAAGTGCTCCCTGGAACGGAACTGGATCATAAATATCGGCTGGACAAAAAGATCGGGGCCGGTGGGTTTGGCGCGGTGTACCAGGGCACCCATCTCGCAATGAAGCGCCAGGTGGCAGTGAAAGTCTTTCGTCCGGCCAGCGTCAATGCCACCAATGAAAGTCTGGAACGGTTCAAACTGGAGGCCGTCTCGACCTGTCGCGTCAATCACCCCAATGCGGTGGCGGTACTTGATTCCGGTGTTTCCACCGGTGGCATTGCCTATCTGGTCATGGAACTCCTGCAGGGCAAATCACTTAACCAGTTGCTGGGCACGCATCGGGTGCTGTCACCACTTCGCTGTGCTGAAATCGTGATTCCGGTGTGCAATGTGTTGGCCAAAGCTCACTCACTGGGAATTGTCCATCGTGACATCAAGCCCGACAACATCTTTCTCCATCAGAGTGATGACGGTGAAATCGTCAAAGTGGTTGATTTCGGAATTGCCAAGCTGGTCGGTGACACCGAAGAAATTGAAGCTCAAAACCTGACTGGCACGCATAATTTGATTGGGACGCCGGACTATATGTCTCCGGAACGCCTCAACCACAAACCCTATGATGGACGGGCGGATGTGTATAGCGTCGGAGTCATGGCCTACCAGATGCTGGTTGGAAAACCACCATTTCATTCGGATTCAGGGTTTGTCGGGGTTATTTTGCAACATATGACCAAAAACCCTGATCCATTGCGCAGTATCAATCCATCCATCCCAGAGGCCGTAGACCGGGCGGTACTGCGGGCACTTGAAAAGAACCCGGAAGCACGTCCAACCGCTCAGGAATTTGCCTGTGAACTGGCCACGGCGGTGGGCACAACCGTTGAAGCCCTTTCGGTCACTCGCCTGGAACGCAATCGCCTGGAGACTGATGGAAAAATGATTCTTGGAAACATTCCATCCACCAAAGAAAACGATGCCCCCACCATGATCGAATCAGACC
>DAOQNB010000254.1:0-7525 GCA_035335845.1 Acidobacteriota bacterium
GCCTTCCCCAAACTGGAACGAAACATCACCGGCCTGCCAGCTTCCATTGACCCACTGCCGTTTAAACACCACCCGGTCATCCTGAACCAGTCCAATGCCGCCAGGTTTGCCATCCACCAGCCGGGCGCTTTCCTCGGCGATGTTTTGCAGCACAGCGGTGGTTTCCAGTTGTGAATTGATCACCTGGATACTTTCGAGCAATTGCCGCATGACCATCATTCGCTGTTCCTGCAATTGCCGCAAATGCTCAAGTTTCTGCTGTTGCCGCTGATTTAAGGCATGAATGCGCCAGGTATACAGTGCCGAAATAAGTGTGATCAGCGCTGCAACACTCAGGGCGCGGAACCACCAGGTTTGCCAGAAGGGCGGGCGAATCGTGATTTCGAAATACTGTGGCTCGCTCCAGGTTTCGCGCACGGAACAGGCTTTAATCGCAAAGCGATAGCGGCCAGGCGGCAGATTGGTAAATCGAGCCGTACGTTCCGGGCTTGGCGCTGACCACTCCCGATCAAAGGGCTCAAGCCGGTAGGTATAACGCACGGCTGTTTCATCAAGAAAGGTCAACCCCAGAAACTCAAACGTCAGGCTATTCTGGTCATAATCAAGGGTTGGGAGCGGTGCTGACTGGTTGTTCCCTGGTGCGACCAGATTCGGAGCCCCCGCACCGGTCACACGAATCCCGGTCAGATGAACCTTAGGAGGCATTGGATGCGCAATTTCCTGCGCCACTCGATACCGAACCACGCCTTCGGTCGTGCCAAACCAGACACTGCCATCGCGTCGCTGGAGACAGGCATTATTGATAATTTCATCATTGACCAGCCCATCCCGAACCGAATACACCCGGACCACCTGCTGTCCGTCAAATTCGGCAATCCCCCGCTGGGTGCCAATCCACAGAGTTTTGTCAAAGCGCTGGATGGTTCGAATCAGACTCCCCGGTAACCCTTCTTTTTCCTTGAAGATCTGAGTCACCCGCGTCCCGTCAAACCGGCACAAACCATCCGTGGTCCCAACCCAATAGGTGCCGTCATGGTCCTGGTAGAGCGTTCTGACACGACGCGAAGGAAGTCCATCTTTCTGGGTAAATGCCTGAAACCGCTGTCCGTCATACCGGGTCAATCCATTTTCGGTACAAAACCAGATGTCTCCTTTTTGATCGAGCCGAATTCCTGAGACCTGATTGCTGCTGAGTCCATCCTGGTCAGTAAATCGCTGGAAGGTTTGCCCGTCATACCGCACTACGCCATTGCTGGTGCTGGTGGCCGATCCAAACCAGATATGGCCCTGGCGATCTTCGCCAATTGCGGTAATCCGGTCTTGAGCCCCCATCTTTTCGCGCGGAAACTGAACAAACCGCTGACCATCAAAACAGGAAACACCCTGGTAACCACCGACCCACACGCGATCTCGCCGATCAACCAGGAGGCACCACAGGTTGTTTTCTTCCAGAATGCCGTCTTTGCTGGTGTAGCGGCGCATTTCCCCAGATGGACTGAGCGACGAAAGCCCGGTGGTCATCGAAGCCACCCACAATGTTCCGTCTGAAGCTTCGCCCACCCCGGTCACCATGCCACGGGTCAAACCCGTGGTGTTATAGCTGGCAAATAACTCGCTGCTCAATCGAAAAACCCCGTTAAGCAGTGTTCCACACCAGAGATTCCCTTCGCCATCCTCCAGCAGCGTGGTGAGATAGTTACTTGGCAACCCATTGATATCATTAAAGTTAATAAAGTGATCATTTTCCAGGCGGAATAGCCCGCCGCCAAAGGTTCCACACCAGACCCGCCCGTGCCGATCAACCAGGACACTGCTGACCAGTGGGCTGGTCAATCCCTGCTCCTTTGAATAGAGTTTTATTTTCTGACCGTCAAACAAGCACAACCCGCCGCTGGTGGCAATCCACATTCCGGAAGCCGGGTCTTCGGCAAAATCAAAGACATTGGCATCTGGCAAGCCCTGTTCACGTCCCCAGGCCGTAAAGGTCACATCATCTGGATACGCCTGTCCAGCCAAACGTTCAGCTTTGACAAATCCGCCGCCACGAATGCCGATCCAGAGGACTCCGGCACGGTCTTCATACAGGGTCCAGACCCGGCCCGGCGGCAACTTCCCGGCCCCGTAGGAAAGAAAACGCTGACCGTCAAACCGACTGAGACCTGCTGCCGTGGCAATCCAGACCGTTCCATCACGGGTACAAAGCCCCGCATAGGTTTCATTACTGCCAAGACCGGATTCCGCACGAAAGGTCCGGGTGGTATCGCCAGTAATACAATTGACCCCACCCTGGGTTGCAATCCAAAAATTTCCCTGATGATCCTCAAAAACGGACCGAATACTTGGGTCAGCCAGTCCCTGCTCGACGCTTTTCACCACGTAGTTGACCCCGTCATAGCGACAGGCACCACTCCCGGTTGAAAACCAGAGATATCCTTTTTGATCCTGATAGAGGTGATAAATGGCATTACTGGGCAGACCGGCACTGGAAGTGTAGGTTTTAAACCGATACACCTGTCCCTGTCCGCCAACTGTCAGGAGCAGCCAGCAAACGGCGGTGAATACCCAATTTGCGCACAGAACTTTCCAATTTCGTCCCAACAGCGACGAATTACGGTGGCGCATGATCTTACCTTGAAACGCAGGCGGCTGCCGGGACCGGGATTTGGTCGTTGGTCACGCAAGCCTGCGTATGGTGTTGTTTGGATTGTGGTTGAGAGCGTTGATGAGGAATGAGCGCCCTGGACTGCTTTATCGTTCTTATGGGCCGTAGCCAGGCAGTATCCCACGGTCCGATGAAACCTGCAAGATGGCTGAGTAACAAGGACAAAATGACAAAATGACAGGTGACCAGATGACAATCGTTAAAGTCACCCTGGTCACCTGTCACCCGGTCAGATGTCACCTGGTCATCTGGTCAGCTTGTCACCGAATTTTGGACGGGTTGCGAAATTGCCCGGCACCGCTGCCGATGTTATTGGGAACGCCGACAAGCTGGAAGGTGCCGCCAGCAACTGGACGGCCCTGAATCCGGTTGTTTCCGGTATCGCCGATGACGAGCAGGGATTGCCCAGCAAATGCACCAGCGGTGAACTGACTGACCGTAACGCCTTCGGGAGCATTGGTTTGCCCCAATGAACTGCCTGTCGAAGTAATGGCCGTACCAGGTGCTGCCGCCAGGCGAACCGTGCCCGGTCTGGGGGCAAGGGTTGAAAACTGCAGCACCCGATGATTTCCAGTATCAGCCACAAACAGGTTGCCATTGTTATCAACCGCTACGCCTTCTGGATTTCGGACCTGAGTCAACCCGGCACCGGGGCCACTCACAAAAACGGTTGAGGTATTGGCCACCGCCACTGTGTTGGCCTGAGAGAGAATTAAAATGCGGTTGTTGTCACGGTCGGCAATATAGAGATTGTTTTCTGGATCAACCGCCAGCCCATTTGGATTTCTGACCTGCCCGCCACCGCTCCCAATTGTTGCCAGCACAACAGCAGCGCCGGGAACACCATTGTTAAAGCGCAATACCCGCTGGTTGCCGGTATCGGCCACATAGAGGTTGCCCTGCAGATCAAGCGCCAGTCCTTTCGGTGCTTTGACCTGGTTAAGGCCAACACCGCTGGCGGCCAGCACCGACCAGCTTGCGCCACTGTTGGTCGAGCGCAAAATGCGGTTGTTCCCAGTATCAGCCACATAAATAGTGGAACCATCGAAATGAGCAGTTACCGCTTCAGGAGCACTGGCTTGCGTTAATGAGCTTCCCCGCACGCCATTGCCAAGGATAACGCTCCAGGTCGCGCCATCAAACCGCTGAACCCGATGATTGTTGGTATCCGCCACAAACAGCACGGGCAATTCAACACAGGCTTCAAAATTAATTTGCACCTCATCCACGCTATTGCCACAGATGTCAGCCGGTGCGTTTGGACTGGTTAAGGTCAGAAGGACAAGTCCATCCTCCAGATCAAGCGCAGATGGAATGTAAATCGCATTCAAGGTATTGGCGTCAGGCGAGAATGTCCCGGTGCCTCCGGTTGTCCAAACCGGAGCAAACGCGGCATCTCCGACAAAACTCCCGGCAAGCTGGACGGTTTGCCCAATGCACACCACCTGATCCGGACCGGCATTAACCACCAGGTTGGGCAACACATTCACGTCAATGCTGGCTGAAGAGGTACCACATCCGCCGCCTGAAATCGTCCAGGTCAGCGTGATTGCTCCGGTAAAGGTGAACGGTGGGGCATAACTGGCGTCGGGGGCATTCGCATCTGGAATAAAGGTACCGCCGGCGCCACCATCATCCCAGAGCCCGGTTGAGCCGTCGGGTGGAACATTCCCAAGCAATGACCCGGTTGCCGTCCCCTGGCAGGCCGTCAGTGGGGATGGTGCCCCAATGCTGGCATCACAACTGGTCTGTTCGACATAAAACACGTCTGTCTGGTCATTAAAATCGGCTTCGATCAAGTCTGAAGCGTTACTTTCAAAGGCAATCAGCGACCCACTTCCACTCACCACGACCTGGACTGAGTCTTCATTTCCAGTTGTGGTTTGCGTTCCGAGCTGGCGGCTGACCAGTTCTTCTGTCCCAGCAATCTGGTCAAATACAACCACATCAGCATCTGAATCAGCATTGGCTTTGACCTGATTTTCAACCTGATTGGTCGCTCGTGATTCAAAAACAATGATCCGGCCATCAAAACTCAAGGCTGGCTCGGTGGAAAGCTCATCGGCACCATTCACAGCGGAGGTCCCAGCTCCGCTCACCAGTTGATTGAGTCCAGTGGTCAGGTCAAAAACAAACACATCTGTGAAACTGGCGCCATTGCCATCAACAAAACCAGTCACCAGATTGGTGGCCTTTGACGCATAGGCCACAAATCGTCCATTGGCGCTGATGTTCAATTTTCCACCGTCTGACAATTGCGAACCATCAGACCCGGTCGTGTTGACCGTTCCGGCGGCACGGCTGACGAGATGGTTCACCCTCGTAATTCGATCAAATACAAACACGTCCTGATTAAAATTATTGCTATCAACCTGATTCTCAACCAGATTGGTGGCCTGGCTTTCAAAAACAATAAAGTTCCCATCAGCACTCACCGTTGGCCCGGCGGAACGCTGGTTGGCCGTAATAAACCCTCCAAATACCTGGCTCACCAGTTGGGTCGTACCAGTCAACCGATCAAAGACAAACACATCAACATTTGAATTGAGATCGTCAATTCCGGCAACCAGGTTGGTGGCCTGGCTTTCATACGCAATATATCGCCCATCCGCGCTGATGGATGGGCCTCTGGAATTCCCATTGGCCGTGGTGGTTGAGCTTCCAGCCTGAGCGGTCACCAGTTGTATCGTTCCGGCTTGCCGGTTGAAGAGAAAAATATCCGTGGTCTGATTGGCGTCATTTACGCCAGCGACCAGATTGGTGGCACCAGACTCAAACACGATGAAATTGCCATCGGCACTGATGGTCGGGTTGCTCAGGGCCCCGCCAGTCGCGGTATTGGTGGTTCCGGCCACACGAGAAATGAGACTCGTTGTTCCGCTGACCTGATCAAAGACAAAGATATCGTTGGTAAATGGCTCATCCACCTGCCCGGCAATGAGATTGACGGCATTACTGCGAAAGGTAATCAACCGACCGTCGGCACTGATTGAGCCAAAGCTATGATCAACCTCGAAATCAGCCACTGTGGTCGTGGCTGAACCATCAACCCCCGTCACCAGGCGCGTGGTGCCAGACTGGGTGTCAAATACAAACAGGTCTTCCTGAAGATTGGTGTCATTTTGCCCAGGGACAAGATTGGTGGCATCGCTGCGAAACACAATAAACCGCCCATTGCTGCTCACATTTTCAATATCTGACGTGCCAAAGGGGGTGGCAGGTGGCACCCCGGCGCGCAGGGTTGCCAGTTGGGTCTGGCGATTTGAAGTCTGGACAACCATCACATCCAGCCCCTGATTGAAATCATTTGGCACCAGATTGGAAGCCACACTTTCAAACGCGATGATACTCCCATCCTGGCTCGCGACGGGTTTGGTCGAGAACCCGGTCCGATTGCCGGTCAGGGCTGATCCATTGTCGCCGGAAAAGAGTTGCGTTGTGTTATTGGCCAGTGAGAAAACAAAAATATCTTCGCTATCAAGTTGATCATTCTGACCGGCAATCAGGTTGGTTGCTTCGCTTGAGAACACAACTGCGCTCCCATCGGCGCTGATCAGGGCCGTATTTGACGGATCATCCGCAGCCGTAGTGGCCGAACCGACCTGATGACTGATCAGGCGAGTGGTATTGGCAATTCGATCAAAGACAAAGACATCCGCGTCTTGATTGATATCCACCTGCCCCGGCACCAAATTGGTGGCCTGGCTCAAAAAAGCAATCACATTGCCATTTTCGGTGGTTGAAATGTTACTGGCTGAAAATCCGTTTCCGGTCACCGTGGCTGAGGCCGCAGCCCCACTGACCAGTTCCGAAGTTCCATTCACGCGATCAAACACAAAAAGGTCAGCCGTGTTATTTGCATCAACCTGACCAGTCACCACGTTGGTGGCATTGCTTGAAAAAACAACTGTATCGCCATTGCCGCTGATGGCTTCGATAAATGAACTCTCATTGGCAACGTCCGTGGTTGAACCAGCCACACCACTCACCAGCCGGGTGGTGCCATTGACCTGATCAAAAACAAACACGTTGGCTGAATTCGCACTGGCGTCAACCTGACCCGGTACCAGGTCAGTCGCAAAACTGGTAAAGGCAATAAACCGTCCATCAGTTTGATTGATCCCTCCGTTCAACGAACCGCCGTTCCCAGCCTGGGTTGCCGAACCATTCACCCCACTGACCAGACGGGTCGTTCCATTCACCCGGTCAAAGACAAAAACATCAACGGCATTATTATCTGTCTGACCAGGAACCAAATTTTCAGCATCGCTCGAAAAGACGATAAACTGTCCATCTCCACTGATATCCAGCCGAAACTGACCGTTGATCCCATCGTTGCCGGTCTGGGTGGTTGAGCCATTGACGCCACTTGCCAGCCGGGTCGTACCGTTCACCCGGTCAAACACAAAGGCATCCAACTCATTGTTGGTATCAACCTGGCCGGGAACCAGGTTGGTGGCCTTGCTGAGAAAGGCAATAAATTGTCCATTGCCACTGATGGCCGGCCTGGTGGAAAAATCATTGCCGGTCACAGTTGCCGAACCATTGACCCCGCTCACCAGCCGGTTGGTATCATTCACCCGATCAAAAACAAAGATGTCCTGGTTGGCAGCGTTATCAACCTGACCAGCAACCAGATTTGGGGCTGTGCTCCGATAGACCACAAACCGGCCATCGGCACTCAGGTTCCGCTCCCGTCCAGTCAATTCAAGCAGAAAACCACCATTAACCGTGGTGTCTCCGACCTGATTGGGGTCGGCGGGTGAAGCCAGCGAAACTTCGGAAATCACATTGGGTCGAACTTTGATATGGGGTCTTCGGGTATCAGCCGAAATTTGATGGGTTCTAAAATGTGGGATGGCA
>DAOQNB010000255.1:0-7500 GCA_035335845.1 Acidobacteriota bacterium
GGCACAGTGACCAGTTCGTGGTCTTCAATCAGAAATACCGTGGCCGGATTTGTTTTGGCTGACTTGCCTTTTCCAGTGACACTTCCAGTTTTTGGAAGTATTGCAAATGGAATGTATTGCAGCACACCATCCGCCGCGATGAGCAACCGTTTTTTGCCAAGTTCCCCCGCAACCGGCCCCAGGACCAGGGCACTTAACTTTGCCGCCGCTTGAGGTAACGTCGCATCGGCCTCAGCAATAAATGCCGCGCGGGGTTTTAATCCCAGATTGCGTTCCCGCACATTGCGACTAATGAGCAACTCACGAACCTGACGGGCGGCCAGTTCGATTTCCTGGCGAGGCGGTAACACA
The DNA here is from genome assembly GCA_035335845.1 of Acidobacteriota bacterium. GTDB lineage: Bacteria > Acidobacteriota > Blastocatellia > Chloracidobacteriales > Chloracidobacteriaceae > JACQXX01. Next base: position 352 of record DAOQNB010000255.1, read on the forward strand.
AAAACTTTGGCACTGGTTGGGGTCACCACCCACACATAGCTCTGGGTCTCACCCAGGAAATATTCAAGCAGCACGGTTTTTGGGTCGAGCACTTTTTGCTGAATGTCCTGAACCGTCAATGCTTGTGGCTGTGTCAGGGCCGCGTAGGCCGGGCTTTTTTCACGAATTTCAGCTTGCACGAGCGACAGGTCCTTGGTCAGGAGGTCAATTTCAGTTTTGGCGGCTGCTTCCTGGTCCTGCGAATGCGGACTGTTGAGCAAGAGCGTCAACCGCTGGAGCTTTTCACTCAGCCGATGGTCCAGCGTTTGCTCGCGTTCCAGCAATTTCGGGTCAATTCCCTGGCGGATATCGGCCCCAGCCTCAAGTAACGTTTCAATCAAGGTTCGTGCCCGCGCCTGCTCGCTCACGTTCAGGGCTTCAAGCTCATGTCCGGCTTTTGGATTGGCCTGATGCTGTAACATCAGCACATCAATATAGAGTTCGAAGTGGTCGTGAACCGTGGCTGAAAATGACGACCTCGACGCCTGGTCCCCGATATTAGAGCGAATAAATTCAATCAGTTTGAGGGATTCTTCGATTTTGGCTCTGGCTTCAGTGAGTTTTCCGACGGCAACCAGCGATTTGGTGAGATTAAAGAGCGTTTGCGATTGCCCCCACCGGTTGCCCACCCGGGTATCCAGTTCCAGGCTTTGGGTCAATAACTCGATAGCACGCAGATGGTCCTGGGTTTGCGCCGCCAGCAGGCCAAGATTGTTCAGAGTTTGCGCCTGCCCCATTCGATCAGAGAGCTTTGTGCGAATCTGCAACGCCTGGTCAAAGGTATCTTTCGCTTTGGAAGTATCTCCCTGAAATGCCTGAATTTTGCCAATATTATTTAATGTAGCGGCGCGCCCCAACTGATTGCCGATGGCTTCCCACAATGGGAGCGAACGAGTGAAAAATGGCAATGCTGCGGCTGGGTCTCCCAGTTGAACCCAGACGGTTCCGATGTTATTGAGAATGACTGCCTGGGTTCTTCGGTCACCCAGAAGTTCGGCGAACGCAAATGCTTTTTCATAAAACTGCAAGGCTGACTTTGATTCTCCAAGTGAGGAATACACCGACCCAATGTTGATCAGCACTATTGTCTGCTGGATGCGACTCTCTGTTTTCTCCAGGATTTCGACGGCTCGACTGTAGTACTCCAAAGCCAGTTGTTTTTTACCAAGGACATCGCTTACCTGCCCCAGATTGCTGAGTGTTTCCGCCAGACTGGTTGGGTCTTCGATTTTTTCCCGCAAGGTTAATGCTTTTTTGTAGGAATCAGCCGCCTTTTGCAACTCACCTGTTTCGGCATAGGCCGCCCCAATTCCGTTCAACGCTTTGGCTCTGGCATATTCATCGTGCGCGGCCTCAAAATGTGGAAGCGCCTGCAAATAGTATCGGATGGCGGTTAATTTCTCGCCGAGAGCAGAATAGGCACTGGCGATATTAAGCATCACATAGCCTTCGCCCCGGCTGTCTTTTAAGGACGCAGCGAGAGGTAACGTTTGTTCAAAAAAGGAAATTGCTTGTTGAAACTGACCAAGGCTCACCAGGCATAGCCCAATCGCATTCAAACAGGTTGCCTGCCCCTGAACATCCCCAATTGATTGATACAACTTGAGCGCAGCCTGATATTTTTCGACCGCCTGCTGCAGGGTTTGGCGAGCCCCCTGGTAATACAGAGTTTCAGCCTCTCCCCACATGCCACGCGCAGCAACTCGATCTTTATCTTTTGGATTGGCCGCCCGGCGTTCCATCAACTTGAGTTCATAGCGTCCAGAAGTCGCCCCAGCTTCAAGTGGTCGCACCTCAAGCCGAATTGAGCCGCTCGCCAGGGTTACAAACTCAAGGTGTTCTGGCCCCTGCGTGCCATAGGGGCCGTCAACCTCAGCGATTTTTTCGCCGCTGGGTGCCAAAACGGTCACCACGACGTCTATTCCTTTTTGATCAACGACCACGTAGAAATATTCACTGGCACTGGCTGTGATCTGATAGGTGTGGACTTCACCACCTTTGAGGTCACGCTCGATTGGTTTTGAGAGGTCGGTAACGGTGGTTTGGCCTGCCGCAATGATGGAGGGCGGTCTGAGCACAGCCCCAGTCGGCATTCCAAACACCACAAGCAGGGTCAGCGCACAGGCACAATTGAAAAAGTTTCGAAACATGGCGGTGATTCCTTCACAAGTACAAAGTCCAAGCTTTAGCTTGCCTTTCAATGCCCGATCAAGTCAAAACAAGTTCAATCAAAAATTTGAAATGCTCGAAAGGATTGTTTTCACAAGCTGAAGCTTCAACTCTGAACAAAAAGGGGAGTTTGTCACAGATTTATTCAGCTCCGCGACTTTGAAGTCCAGCAACGAAGTGTGCATAATACGGGGCAATTCATTTTCTGCCCACGCTTTTCCCAGTCCAGTTCACTCAAATTCTCATTCAATTTCAATAAGGGAGCGGTTGTGTCTGAATCTATTAACCGTGCTAAATGCGCTCCGGCGCGCCCCCACCCACGCGCATTTCATCGGGCATATCTGAGCAACCTGCTGAGCAGCCATTTTGATGTGCCGCTGGTATTGATTGAAGCCCCGCGAGGGTACGGAAAAACCACATTACTGGCCTCAATGGCCCATCGTGTCGGCGCCAACGTCCGCTGGCTGACGCTTGATGCCAGAGATCGTGACTTAAACCATTGTGTTCAGAGCCTTTGCAGTTCGCTTTACAATGTTCAGATGGGTGCCGGCCAGACAACTGTTTCAAGCACCAGTCAGGCTGCCCGACTCATTGTCAGCGCGCTCAAAGAACTTTCAATTGATACCCTGATTTTGGACAACTATGAAACAGTGATTGGGTCTGACAGTGTCAATGGGCTGATCGAGCAAATTGTCAGTGAATTACCACCGCTCAATCAAATCGTCGTCGCCTCGCAAAAAGCTCCGCCGTTCAAACGTGCGGCCCGGATTCGAGCCAAAGTGATGGAACTCAATCCGTCTGATTTGCGCTTTGACAGCGATGATGTGGCCAGCTATTTCGACACCATTGCCCGCTATCGCCTCACTCCGACCGAGGCCAGTCTGATCGTCCAGCGAACTGAAGGCCAGCCGGTGACAATCAACCTGCTCTCACAACTGGCGTACGGGTTACAGTCTTACCTTCGCATCAATTTCGATGCGCTGCCGCTCTCTCCCGGTGAACAAACCCTGCTCTATTTGCTGCGTGAAGTCCTCAACCGACTCCCATTCCCGCTTGAAGAGGCTGGCACCCTGCTCTCGAATTATCAGAAATCGCTCCAACCTCCACCAGCCTCACCCACTGATGAAAATGCTCCTGCCGCTCCCACAGTTGAAGAAGCCCAGGCTGCGGCCATGCCCCTGTTTGAGAAACTGGCCGCCCATTATTGTCTGGTGCACGAGCACGAAACCGAACCGATGACGCTGGTCCCGCATTCGCTGCTGGTGGATTTTGGGAATGTCCTTTAAAACCGGGCTGAAAAAACCAGGGCTCAGGGCTGGGGGCTGAAGAATTCGGGCTGAAGAACTCGGGCTGGGGTTGCTTTCACGTGCCAGGCTTTTTGATTTTATCCTGGAGAGATGGAGCAAGTTTAGCCGGTTGGTTGGCCGCTTTGGGCCTACCACCGGATCCAGAACCACCCACCTTGTTCCTCCCCGCACCACCCGCGTCCCGTTGGGGCGCGGGTGGTGCGGGAAAATTTGGAAATTGACCAGATCCGGTGGTGGTGCGTCCAAAGCGACGCTGACCACTGGCTAACTTTGCTCCATCCCTCCGGGATGAGAACCAAACACATAGGCGTGCCCGCCTTGTTTCCATTACTTCACTACCTCACTACTTCACTAACTCGCTAACTCGCTCATCCTATGCTTCGAAAATCTTTTCTGCTGCTCTTCGTTTTTTTCTTTGCTTACTCAAACTGCCTTCCAATTTTTGCCGATGAAGGCATGTGGACGTTCGACAATCCACCCATCAAACAGGTCAAAGACAAATTTGGCTTTGAAATGAATCGAGCATGGCTTGATCACGTTCGACTGGCGGCCTGCCGGCTCAACAATGGCGGTTCCGGTTCATTTGTTTCGGCGGATGGACTGGTGTTAACCAATCACCACGTTGCCAGTTCAGCGATTGCCCAGCTTTCAACGCCGCAACGCGACCTGATGAAAAACGGTTTTTATGCGCGGACTCGCGGCGAAGAACTCCGCTGCCCGGACCTGGAAATCAACGTCCTGTATGCCTATGAAGAAGTCACCGACCGCGTGCTGCGCGCTGGTCGCAATGCCGGTGACGACCGCTCGGCTGAAAAAATGCGCAAGGCCGAAATGGCGGATATTGAAAAAGAATCCACCGAACGCACCGGGCTCAAATCAACCGTTGTGACCATGTATGAAGGCGGCGAATACTGGCTCTATCAGTTCAAAAAATACACCGATGTGCGGCTGGTGTTTGCTCCCGAAGCCCAGGCGGCAGAATTTGGCGGTGATTATGACAACTTCAGTTTTCCGCGCTTCGGGCTCGATTTTTCCTTTTTCCGGGTCTATGAAAATGACCGACCAGCCCGAATCGAGCATTACCTGAAATGGAACAGCCGTGGCGCCAAAGAAAACGAATTGATCTTTGTGGTGGGCAACCCCGGCAAAACTGACCGACTGCGCACCGTTTCCCAGCTTGAATACCAGCGTGACATTGAAAACCTGGTCATGCTCAAAGGGTTGCGGCGACGGCGGAAAGCCCTGGAAGAATTCTCTGAAAAGAGTGCTGAAAATGCACGCCGGGCCGATGATGCGCTGCATTCGATCAATAACTCGCTCAAACGGCTCAATGGTCAACAGGAAGGGCTCGAATCAGACAAGCTGATGCGCCAGAAAGTTGATGAGGAAAAGGAACTCCGGCAAAAAGTAGCCGCCAGTCCCGAACTTCAGCGCAAATTCGGCGATGCCTGGGATCAAATGGCCGACGCCTACAAAAAACTCTATCCCACGATGGGTAAACGGGTGATGCTTTCGAGCTTTTCGAATGCTCCACTGGCCGCCAAAGCGCTGCAAATTGTGCAGTATGTAACCGAAGTCCAAAAACCAAATGCCGAACGACTCGAAGCCTACCGCGAATCCAACCTGGAATCATTGCGGTTTCAATTGCTGTCACCAGCCCCGGTGTATGCCGACCTTGAAGAAGTGTTGCTCCTGACGCGACTCCAGGAGTTGCGTGATGAACTGGGTGAAAATGACCCGTTTGTTCAGGCAGTGTTGGGCAATAAACGGCCTCGCGAAGCGGCGAGTGATATGATTCAGGGCACGAAACTGGCGGATGTCAATTTCCGCAAGTCCATTCTTGACGGAGGTCTGGCAGCCCTCGAACGCTCAAATGATCCGCTCTTGCAGGCTGCCCGGCGTGTTGATCCAATTGTCCGCGAACTCGATCAGTGGAATAAACAGAACATTGACAGCGTTCGCAATGCGGCTGGTGAAAAGGTCGCCCGCGCCCGGTTTGCCGTCTATGGCCGGACGCTCGCGCCGGATGCCAATTTCAATATGCGGTTGAGCTATGGCGTCGTCAAAGGGTATGAATTCAACACGACGATGTTGCCCTACAAAACAACCTTTGGCGGCCTGTTTGATCGGGAAGCCAGTTTTGACGCCAAACCGCCGTTTAACATTGCGACCCGCATCAAAGCCAGCCGCAGTCGAATCAACATGGACACACCGGTTGATTTTGTCTACACGGCAGACACGATTGGCGGCAATTCAGGAAGTCCAGTCGTCAATCAGGCAGGCGAACTCGTCGGCGTCAACTTTGACAGCAACGTCCATCGGTTTGTGTCGCGCTATATCTACACTGAAGACAAAGGCCGGGCGATGGCGGTTCACGCGGGCGGCATGATGGAAACTATCCGCAACGTCTATGATGCCAAAGGATTAGCCGATGAACTCGAACGCGGGTCTTCCGGCAGCGGCGGCGGCGGTGGGAGCGTTCCGGCACCGACCCCAGGGCCGGGAATGGCGCTGTCCCCAGATCAGGTTTCGGTTGATTTGATGAATCTGGCAAATCGCATTCGTGGCAAAGTCGAGGCCGCCGAACGCAATAACCCCGACGAACCGCCGTTTATGAACGGCAACCCCGAATACCTCCGGTTTCGGTTTGATAATGACCGGCTCGAAAGTTATGTCACCTACCACGAACGGCAACTGGTGATTTATCCGATTGACGCCTATCGTGCGGTGTTCAAAGGGAAAGAACGGGCTGAATTTGACAAACAGATGAATGCGCTCAAACAGTTGCTGATCCGGCAGCCGGTGAGCCCGATTGAAGAAATCACCGTGTTTCCTCCTGCCGAAGCCGCCCAGGTGTTTCATGCGCAGGTGAAATACCTGAGCTTTGACGGGGGCAAAGGCGTGCGGTTTGTTTCACGCTATGCCCAGGACGTTACACCAACCACAAATGACTCGATTTTCTACACGTTCCAGGGCCTGACCAGTGATGGGAAATATTACATTGCCCTGTTTTACCCGATTGACGCGCGCGGTTTGCCCGAAACCGACATCGTCAAACGAACGGTTCGCTTTTTGGAACGCCTCCAGCCTGGTGACTACGACCCGGACTTGACCCGGCTGGATGATATGGTGAAGTCGCTGAAGATTGGGAAGTAGGGTTCAGGGTTTGAAAAGCAGGGTTCAGGGTTCAGGGTTTTCGAATTTATGTCCTTTATGTCCCGTTTGTCCTTTTTGTCTTTTTCTTGAAAACCCGGAACCTGGGACCGTAACCCTAACCAAATGAAAGGCACGGTGGTGGACGCCGTGCCTTTTATCATTTACAGTGAAAAACAATAGCACCTGTTTTCAAGCCAGAAATTTTCCTTCATCAATGTAAAGGTTTCAAAGTATGTCTGAAGTATTGAGCACCACCGAAATTGAAGACCGCTTTCAATCCGAATGGATTCTGGTTGGTGAACCACTCATTGGCGAACAATTGGAAGTCCAGGGAGGAATTGTTCTGTGTCACAGCAAGGACCGGGATGAAGTGTACCGACACGCAATTCATTCAAAACCAAAGAGCTTTGCCATTTTGTACACGGGTAAACTTCCTGAAGAAACCGCTGTTGCGTTATGAGCTTCCGTTTTCAGATGA
>DAOQNB010000256.1:0-7487 GCA_035335845.1 Acidobacteriota bacterium
GTGACAACCCACAGGGAAGCGACCTGTTTCAGGTACTCGAAGAACTGAAAAGGCGAACGAATGCCAGTCAGTAGTCAGTAGTTAGTAGTCAGTAGTTCACTAAGTTTATTTGATTGAATGATTTGAATGTCTTCTAGTACAAGATATTCATTTCAAAATGGTATAACCCATGAATTATGATGCCAGCCGTGGATTTCACACTGGTTGAGACCGTGGGCTTCCGCACCATGGCTATTGAACGACGATCCTTCGGGCCTAAAACCAGACCCTGAATCCTGAACCCTGAACCCCAAACCCCAAACCCTATGACTCATTTCCCAACTTTTTCCAGTCAGGAATTCCAACGTGATTTGGCCTGGGCGCGTCGGCATATGACCTTGACCCAGGCACAGGCGGCGCAATTGCCCGATTTGTCGCCAGTTCGGCTCGCGGTTTCAGCCCATCTTGATTTAAAAACCATTCTGGCGATTGAAGCTGTGCTCGATCACAGCGGCAGTGTGTTTTTGACAACCTGCAACCCGACAACTGTTCGCAATCACGTGGTTGAGTATTTAAAATCACGCGGCGCACAGGCTCATGCCTGGAATGGTATGAGTTTGCAGGATCAGGCCGAAGCCATTGAACAGGTGCTGGCGTGGAATCCAACCCACCTGTGTGAAATGGGGGCCGATTTAAGCGGCGCCATCATCGAACGCGGACTCCACACCCAGGTTAAAGCTGGTCTTGAAGCCACGGGCTCTGGGATTTCGCGTCTGACCAGGCTGCAATCGGCTGGAAATACATTCACCTTTCCGATTTTCAACTGGGATGATTTGCCGATTAAAGAAGGTCTCCACAACCGGCATCTGGTCGGGCTCACGACCTGGCACACCTTTACCGAGCGAACCCGGCTCAGTTTACACCTCAAGCGCGTGCTGGTCGTCGGCTATGGGCTGGTCGGTCAAGGCGTTGCCGCAACAGCGCGGGCACTTGGCGGAACGGTTTGTGTTGCCGAACGCGACCCGGCACGATGTCTTGAAGCTGGTTACGCTGGATTTGAAATTGGAACACTCGAAGACCTCGCTCCACGGGCCGACATCATCGTGACGGCAACGGGTGTCCGCAACGTGCTGAATGCAAGCCATTTTGCGCGATTGAAAGATGGTTGTTTCCTGCTCAATGTTGGGCATACAGCGGATGAAATCAAGGTTGCTATGTTGCAGCCACGCACCGAAGTCATCCCGTTTGTTGAGGAAGTTGCGATTGGTGACCGGGTGATTTATCTCTTCGCAGGTGGTTCAATGGCGAATTTAACTGCCGGACAGGGTGATTCGCTCAATGCCTTTGATTTGACGCTGGCCACGATGGTGGCGGGCATCCGGTTTATTTGTACTGAAGACGCGCAAAAGTTTGCTCCCGGCGTGCACGCGCTCCCGCGTCCAGTGTGGGAAGACGCGGCACGGGAAGCCATTTTGGGCTGAAGAAAATGGGCTGAAGAAAACGGGCTGAGGGGTGGAAGATTATGTTTAGGCTTGTTTCCGAATCACATCCCACGCGTTGCGAGATTTGCCATCAGTCAGATTTGTTTCTCCCAGAGCAAAACCAGTGTTTGCGATGTCTGACAGATTTAAGGAGGCAATCTTCTGAACCCCAGTCACATTCGAAACCAGGTGGAAAAATCCCGTTTCATCCAGTTCACCCTCCGGGATCGCTTCCATCTGCTTTCCAGGTGGGAACAATCTTAGGTGGGCTCTATCTGGCTGCTTATCCGGTTGCGATTACAACAAGTCTTTATTTGGGTGATGTTGCAGTTCATTTTGGACTCTCACCATTTTGGGGAGGGCTGGGTAGTCTCGGATGTGCCTGGGTCAGCTATGAATTATTTACTGGGATTGCTGTCTTTTTTCGCCGTAGACAAATAAATCAACTGACCAGTGACGAAAAGCCCGGCAGTGAAATGCGAGCCGTTATTCACGATTTTATTCAACGGCACAAACTTGATCTGGTCGCTTTATTGCTTTTACGGTTGCGGTTGCGCGGGGAAGACATTCAACCTGAGATGAAGCTGATTCTGGAATTACTCACGGCGGACTTTCTCTGTGATCGTCTGGAAGGCTGGTGGATTTTTTGTGTGGTTTATCCAAAAGAAGGTCATAATCTGTACGACTACAACCCGAGAGATGCAGTTGATATTTGCACCGCAAAAGTTCATAAAGCCTTCCCTGAACTCACATTGAAAAATAAAACCGAAGTCCAAAAGGAAGATTGATTTACCTGAACTTATGAAAACACTTGCTGATGAATCAGTAAAACAGGAACTCATTCGCCGGGTGCAGTCGCTCAAACACGACAGTCCACGGCGATGGGGAAAGATGACCCCACATCAGATGCTCTGTCACTTGAACGACTCGTTCAAACTGGCACTTGGGGAAGTCCGACTCAAGGTGATTGGAAATATCTTTCACCGTACGTTCATCAAGGGCCTGGCGCTGTACACGCCGATTCCCTGGCCGCATGGTGTTCCGACGATGCCGGAAATGGACCAGGAGAAGCAGGGAACACCACCCGTTGAATTTACTCGTGATATGGCCGAACTCGTGGCCATCATTGAACGCATCCACCGACCCAATCGCGATTTTGCCTGGGGCCGTCACCCGATATTTAATGAAATGAGCGATTGGGAGTGGCTGCGGTGGGGGTATCTCCACGTAGACCATCACCTGCGCCAGTTTGGCGTGTAACCCTGAACAAAGATGAAGGCTTTTTCCCAGGCTTCAGACGAAGAAACCACGGAACACACAGAATACACAGAAAATAAGTCAAGATTCTTCAATGGTTTCTGAGATTCCAATGGATGGCTGACTCCTGATCACTGACATCAATTCTTCTTTTCCGGGCCGGTTTCGATCTGGAGTTCCGGTTGAGCACAATATTCTGTCCAGGATCCTTCATAGAGTCGCACTTTGCGGAACCCAAGCACGTGTTTAAGCACCATGTATTCCAGGGTTGCTTCGCGACCGGTTCCGCAATAGACAATGATGTCACTCGCCGGATCAAGCTTGCGTGCTCCGACAATTGCCCGGAGTTCTTCGACTGGTTTCAATTTGTGCGGATTGTCCGGATCGGTCAAAGATCGCCACTCAAGGTTGATCGCTCCTGGTATGTGTCCGTTGCGTGTCCAGACATTGGTGTCACCCCGATACGTTGGTGCCGGGCGAGCGTCAATGAGCACCACACCTGATTTGCCCATCAGTGCTTTGAGTTCGTCGAGTGTCACTGACACTGCCTTTCGGGCGTCAGTCAGGTCATAGTCAACCGCCTGATATTTTGGATATTCCTGCGAAGGTTTTTGAGTGGCTTTGTAGGCCGTCCAGCCTCCGTCAACAAAGTATATTTCTTTGTGTCCAAGCCGTTCGAGGACATAGGCGGTCATCGTTGCACCCAGTACATCCATACCATCTGAATACACAACCACCTTATCTCCGGCTTTGATTCCAGCCCGGCTCAACATAAAGCCAAGCAAACCCGGCTGGTAAAACTGAACGGGCAGTCCAGCCGACGGGCCGCGCAACGAGGCGTCAGCCAGATGAACGGCCTGTGGGAGGTGTCCGGCAAAGTAGTCATAGGGGTTGAGCCGGGTATCAACAATGCGGAGGTTTGGATCATTGGCGTGCTGGGTCACCCACTCTGGTGTGACCACCGTGAGGCGGGTTTGAGCGAGTTCAGATGGGTTCAGCCCGTCAACCGGCAGGTCATCACGGCGGCTCCATTCGTCAAAAGATCCATCATACAATCGTGCTTTGAAGCCCAGATACCTGGCGACAAAATAGACGGATGTCGCCTGTTGTCCGATGTGGCAATACGAAACAACCGTATCGCCCTGGTCAACCCCGGCTTGCCTGAGCATCGTCGCAAGTGTTGCCGGATCCTTGAATTTCAAGTCGGCTTCATAGGTCAGTGATGGATACGGAATATTAGTCGCGCCTGGAATGCGTCCGGCACGAGGCATCGCGCCAGGATCACGGCCTTCATAAAATCTTGAGACCCGGGCATCAATGAGGGCAGTATCTGGTTTGTTTAAATGACTTTTCACCCAATCAAGCGATGCCACCAGGTCTGGATTCGGGTGCGGGGTGAGGGTTGCGCGGACGGGTGATTTCACCTCGGCTGTCACTGACTGTCCAGCCGCTTTCCAGGCAGGTAGTCCACCATCGAGGATTGACGTCTGGTCGCCAAGTCCAAGGTAGTCAAGCGTAAAATAGACCCGTGTTGTCGGTGTGACCCAATCTTTACCAAAGTAGACGATAATCCGTGAATTGTCGCCAACGCCCATTTTTTCAAAGGTTTCTTTCAGGCGCTCCGCTGGTGGAAGTTGCAGCGTGAGTGGGGTTTCAGCCTGGCTGAGGGAAATGTCGGATACGGAAATGTATATCGCGCCAGGAATGTGCTCTTTTTCAAATTCTGTTTTCTCCCCGACGTGGAGTAGAACCAGAGACGAGTCATTTAGATGTTTGGCCAGCCAGTCCACGGTGACGATCATCGTATTTCGCACATTCTGGGGAGGCGTGACGGCACATTGCACCGAAGCCCCAAAACAGGCTGGAAACACCGATACCAGCAACAAAGTACACAGGGAGATCAAAACTTTCATAGGTGGCAGCTCCTTGTTGATTTTTATAGAATCTCAAAGCCGCCATTATTTCTGCTCGTCTGCTATCGCGTCTTGTACAAATCAAAGCCGGGTAGAACAAATCAAAGTTTGCATACCAGTTTGTCGTCAGTCGTCAGTGGTCAGTCGTCAGGTGATAAGTGTTGGTTTTTTTAACTTGTGTCAGGTCTATCTGATTCTGGTTAAGTCATTTATGAGGTGTTCTTTTCAAAAACTCTTCAACCTTGAGCCCGGCTTTTTCAGCCCCTGCCTGGGATCAGTCGTTGAACCTGTTGGAGCAATCGTTCTGGACGACTCAACCGGGTTGCAATCACATTAAACAGCCGCCGATAGTTGCCTTCCGGGCAGGTCAACGGGCGCACCCCATGCCAGGCAGAAGGGTTATTTTGAAACAGCGTGCTCCGGTTATCCAAAAAGGGAAGAGCCTGATGGGTTTCAAAATCCTCAAAGTCTGGGTTTGGAACATCGGTTTGTTTATTGCTGAGAAAGATAAGCTCTCCGCCCCAGCTTTCTGACCACTCCTGACTGGTGTTGAAATAAAACAAATGGGTTCCAAGTTTTCCAACCCAGTCACAATGCGGAGAAACTTCAGAACCAGTCAGGCCGATATGCCAGGAAAATTGAAGTTGAAAGGCTGAAGTTCCAAAGAAGTGCGTCAGAAATTGCAGGTACTGAGGCTGTTGAAGCTCCTCAATCAATGTCTGCCAGCTCAAAGCAAGTTGACTATGTTTGATGAAGGCAGAAGTCCGAGCTTTTTGATAGGAAAAAAACGATTGCTGGTAGGCCAGATAATAGCGGTTGTGTGGGCGTTGATTGGATTTACGTGGTTGATCCTGGTGTTTTTCAAACCAGTCGAGCGAGGGAAAATCCTGACACAGTTGTTCAAACCCATCTGGAGTAATGAGTTGGTGAAATAAAACCCAGGGGCAGGGCTGTTGCCCGCGCATTGTTGTCAGATGAATCTGCTGCAAACGGTCTGAATTCAGAAATGAATACTGCTTCACGGCAGTCTCCCCTGGTCATTGAAAAAGGATCATCGCTTTGGCCCGTTTCCACCAGCGTGACTGGTACTGGTCCAGATTGAACAATGGGCGCTCGACTTCAGCGACCAGATTGAAAAAGCAGCGTGGAAATGGCGTCAGGTACCGGGTTGTTACCCCATGAAGTGCATCAATCCCGTTCAAAAACATGACCAGCGTGTTGCTGCGGTACGGGATGGTTTTCACCACCTCGATGTACTGATCTTCAATTGACGCTTTGTGCATTCGATGACGGCTTCCAGCAAACCGATACAGTTCGAGTTCACCACCCTGTGAGGTGTCTCCCGGATGCCGGAGGTAATACAGACCGACAAAGAGCTTATTGGGCCAATCCACGTGCCCCCGACGCACTGACGATGGCATATCGGTGACCGGGGTGTTGACCGCAAGCTGGGCATCGAGCAGCACATCTGCCGTTTGAAAATCATCCACCAGCCGTAACCCTGGCCGGAGCAAGTCCAGTGAGCCAGCCGTTTTCTCAAAATCTGGATATTGTGTCCGGAGATGAGTTCCAAAAAGCTGGATCATCTGACGAAAAAAGAGTTCTGAGATGTGGAGCTTCAAAAATTCCCGCCACACCGGATCAATCGCCGGATGATGTATCACCTCTGATCCCATCAAGTTAAACCGCTGATTGCTCGTAAACTGAGCACCAGACGTCAGAACCTCAAGCGGCGGATAGGTCGCCAGCAGTTGCTGATGCAGCGTTTCAGGCAAGGCATCTGTCACCACCAGATGTGGAAACGGGTCGGTTAAAATCTGATGTGGGTAAATCCCATCCAGAAGGGTTTGCATACGATTGGAACGTTGAAGGTTGGTATCTCCTTAACTGAGGTAACGAACTGCGGAGCTTCTATTTATTTGAAACTAAACGGGTTACTCGCTTGATGTTCCGTTCAAGAAAATCCCTGGCCACGGTACCGGGTTTGTCTTTCACGTGAAACAATGGTTTTCGAAAATAGGCATTAAAGTGAAGGTGCATCATTGGAAACCTGGTCGGCGACCGCAGTGACACACCCTGAATGGAGCGCGAGGTATTTAAAAACAGGACAAATGTATTGGCACGATACGGAATAACTTTTTCAAGCTGAAGCAGTTCCCGGTCAACCGTGTGGCGCTGGTTAAGCTGGATTTTTGCCCCAGGTTTGATCGAAAACAATTCCAGGTCGCCACCTTCCGAATCATCCTCCTCTGGACGGAGAAACAGGTACCCGACATAGAGGGTTTTAAACATTTTGTAATGTGGGCCGCGTTCAACGCACGCCTGTCCATGAATTGGGGTGTGAATCAGCAGGAACGAATTCAACAACATATCGCAGGCTGCCGGGTCATCGCGAAATCGGGTCCCAATACGAAAGTCCTCAGGATTTCCATACTGTGCTTCGAAGTCTGGATATTCAGTTAAAATTGCGGATCGAAAGAGGCGATACGCCTCCACCCAGGTGGATTGGAACAGGAAATCTGAAACCATGGTTTTCCAGGCTGGTGAAAGGTGACCTTCAGCCAGGGCATGAATCGCGTGGTAATACCGTTTCTGGTTGTCTCCATAGGGTTGGCCTTTGGTAAACACATCCAACCGTGGAAATTCGCGGATCAATTGCTGACAAAGCGGCTCTGGGAGCATCTTGTCCACCACGATGTGTGGAAACGGTTCGTGAATGATCTGGCTGGGGGAAAGCGTTGAGAGGAAAGACATAAGCAGGGTTCAGGGTTCAGGGTTCAGGGTTTAAGGGTTCAGGGTTTAAGGGTTCAGGGTTGTTGAATCTCATTAAATCGTATACAGGAAAGTCTCATTAAAT
>DAOQNB010000257.1:0-7479 GCA_035335845.1 Acidobacteriota bacterium
AACCCTGAACCCTGAACCCTGAACCCTGAACCCTGAACCCTGAACCCTGACTCCTCAAACTCTATGGAAAATAATAAGTTAGAAGCTTTGCGCCGGACGCCGCTTTTTCGTCGGTTGCAAGAGAAGGAGCTGTTGGCGCTCGCTTCAATTGCCATTGATCGTCAGATTCAACGGGGTGAGATCTTGTTTATGGCTGGTGATGAGGCCCGAGGGATTTATGTGATTGTGAACGGGCTGGTTCGGGCGGTGCGGTTGAGTGCTGATGGCCGGGAACAGGTGATCCATACCGAACAGGCTGGGGCAACCATTGGGGAATTACCAGTTTTTGATGGCGGGCGGTATCCTTCGACCGTCATTGCCGACCAGGATTCACAGGTGCTGTTTATTGATAAACAGGATGTGCGGCGGCTGTTTTTAGAATATCCGACGATTGCCCTTGAGGCGCTGGCGGTGCTGTCGCAACGATTGCGCCAGTGTGCCGAGTTGATTGAATTTTTGTCGCTGCGTGAAGTTGGTCAGCGCATTGCGCGGCTCCTGGTACTGGAAGCCCGCAAAAACGGGAAGGCAACGGGCAATGGGGTTACGGTGACCCTCCATCTGACCAATCAGCAAATTGCGGCGCAGGTTGGCTCGGTTCGCGAAGTTGTCTCACGGGCCATTGCCCGCCTGCAAAAGGAACACCTGGTTGTTTTTCAGGGGCGATCAGTTGTGATTCCTGACCTGGAAGCACTGGCCCAGTATGCTGATTTTTCCTGAGAGACTGTTTGGACGATGCTCTCTGACACGCTGGACTCTGAGTTGATCTTTTCTGCCCAGGGGCGGAAGTTCAGTTTTTCAAGCTGGTTAAACGGCAGATGAACCCCCATCCGCCACCGAGTTCACTGATTGCCAGGACCAGTTCATTTTTGCCCTTCTTTAATGGGAGGTAGACGGTGTCATTTTCCGGGTTCACGATACCAAGGAATCCTGGATCACGGAAATTCTGGGCGCTTCGGCCCTGGAAAAGTATTCTGCCATTCAGAAAAACGCTGACCTCGTCGCTATAGCCAATGGACAATTTTTTTACCTGGTCGCGGTCAGAATCAATGAAGGTCCGCGCATACACAACCTTCATCCCAGGTTGAGGGTCGAGACGTTTTGAAAAGTCGTTTGCAAATGACACCACTGGATGTGGTGCCTCTCGATACCGATAGATGACCACAAGTCCAGGCGGCTCTGCCTCCACTGTCTGCCACCCCATCGCCTTGCTTTCAGCAGGCAATAGCGGCTGTTCTAAATTACGTGCCAGCCCATCATAGGCCGGTGACAGCTCCCATCTGGTCAGGGTGTCTGGTGGCATCGGCGGCAGGTGACGTTCCCAGGCCATATCAGGTGTCTTTCGGATTTCAAAATTTGAAAAATACGTCGCGCCCGTCAGCACAAACAGGGCAACCTGACCGGTTTGGACACCAGTTTTCAGATCGTTCATCACCAGTGCGGGCTTGTCCATGTCGGTGACATAGAGCCTGGCTTGCGCGCCGGTTACCTCAAGGCGCAGGTGAAACCACGTATCTTTCGGGATATCAACGGCGCCGGTAAAGCCTTGTCCATTATAGAGTTGCCAGTTACGACCAGTATTGAGAACCGGCGTATACTGCATGGCGTCGGGAAGTCCAGACTTGTGCTGGCGCAGGTACACCTCTTCGCCGTTAGCGCCATCGTTGGTGATTCGAAACTGAATACCGAAAAAACCGCGGCGTGCCGGGGTGGCAACATCCAGATCTATCACGCCGTCGCGCATTTCAAAATTATTCAAAACCGCTGCTCCACCATTGAGGGAAAGACAGGTGCGGCCCTTGTACTCAGCAACTGAGGCTTGCCCTTGCAGATCCCAGCGCTGGGAATCCGCCGGAACAGAGAGCGTTGCCGGCTGCGCCTGGGAATGAATTCCTGATCGAGAAATCTTTGGCGTCCCTGCTAATGCCGGTGACAGAACCGAACCAGTGAGGCCTGTCTGTACCACGACCAAGAACGTTCCAACCAAAGCCAACCCTGGAAGATACCGCATTGCCTTTTGTCCCATCATTGTCCCCTTGGATCCTTGTGCTGGAGATCAAACCTGATTTTGAAATCAGAGCGTACCGTATTCCAATCCTTATCCAGCACTGTTTTGTGATTAACTGGCCAGATGGAGTGATGAACTGGAATTTACAAGGCGGGGGAACAGACCGAAACAGAGCGAGATCCGCCAGGAACAGCCGTGGCGCACAGATTACGGGTTCCACCGGAACGGGGCCCACGCCTGGCAGGGACATTGTGAAATCATCTCCCCTGATTTTTTGAGCCCGGTCAGTAGTACTTACTAAAAATCTGATTTTGTTGTGACCAGAAGGGGGATTTGTCAGTGGTGTAGCGTTTGAGCCGGGCAATATGGTCTTCGACAGTGGTTGGGACCGGTGCCTCTTCGGCCACTTCCTTGAGCACGCCGAGCAGGTAGGCAAACACTTCGCTGTCAAGCATTCCAGGCATTTCGATGCCGTCGGCGCCGTATTCAATCGCCTTGCGGGCGGCACGTTCGACGTTGTAATCCCAGGCGCCATAAATCGTCATGGCGCGGTATTTGGCAACTTTCGTAAATAACTGGATGGCGTAGCCAGCTTCGCCCGAATGTTCCTGGCGAGATTGGGCAATCAGGCCCAGCGTCGGGTTTTCACTGGCGAAATCCTGAATGAATTCAACGATATGAACGGAAATACAGGTAATTGTCGTGGATTCTGAAATAAATTTGGCGGTGGTGTCTGACTCGTGCCCAAAGATCAGAAGCGGTGTTTTCGGGGCGCCTATCGCTTCACCAGGTTGGGAAACAAACACCTGAGCTGGCTGGAGTGAGGTTGTTTTTGGCTTCCAGGGGAAGAGCCGTTGAAAGAGGGACATATAGTTTTCCAGATAAATATTTCCTGGGAGCGCCGGCATCCTGCCGGCACCAAACGGTTCAGATCCAATCAGTTGCCGGCAGGATGCCGGCGTTCCCAGGAGGAAATCTTTTTCTGAAGAGCTATAGCGTGTGACCTGGGAAAGTAATTGAGTCTGATAAGCTTAGTTATGTTGGCTGAGCTGCTTTCATTTTTTGCTTGTATCACATTCCTGACTACCTGAAAAAATACTTTCTCAACACCCAGGCTGGAAGAATCAGTTTGTGACTGGTCTCGCTTATATTTAAATGAAATAGCCTGTGATCTCACAGGATTTTGGACAACACATTCTTCTTTCCTCAGGTAACGATCAAAACCCGGTATCGCATTTAAAATACAACTGTTATGGAAAAATTTATTCATTTTTTAACAACCTATGGCTACACCGTGGTGTTTCTATGGGTGTTTATCGAGCAAATTGGAATTCCAGTTCCAGCCATGCCCCTGCTCCTGGCTGCCGGAGCGCTGGCTGGACTCGGCAAACTTGACCCGGTGACGACCATCCTGGCCGCCACGCTGGCGGCGGTGGTGGCCGATTCAATCTGGTATGAACTTGGACGCCGTCGCGGGGCTGGAATTCTCAAATTCCTGTGTAAAGTGTCACTCGAACCAGATTCCTGTATTCAATCCACGGCTACCAGTTTTGAACGCTATGGCTTGAAAACCCTGCTGGTGGCCAAGTTTGTCCCTGGTCTCAATACCATCTCTCAGCCGCTGGCTGGACTGATGCGCGTCCCACGTCCGAAATTCTGGGTGTTTGATTGGGTTGGCACGACGATTTGGGCCGGGACTTCGGTCGGGCTTGGCATGTTGTTTCACAATCAGCTTCAGCAACTGGCTGACCGAGTTGAGCAGTTCGGAATTTGGTGTCTGATTGGCGTCGCAACCCTGCTGGTCCTCTACCTTGGATGGAAATATTACCAGCGGCAGGACTTCATTCGCCGGATGCGGGTGGCGCGCATTACGCCTGAAATCCTCAAAGAAAAAATTGACACTGGTCAACTGGTCACCGTGATTGATTTGCGTCATCCACGCACCTTTCACGAGTCTCCGCAAACCATACCCGGATCGCTCCGCTGGACGACCGACGACATCAGCCGACGGCATACTGAAATTCCACGGGACCATGAGGTGGTCCTGTTTTGTGCTTGACCGAACGAAAAAAGCAGCGCCCGTGCGGCGCTCATCCTCCACAAACATGGCATTACCAACGTCAGACCGCTGGAAGGCGGCTTTGACGGCTGGCTGGAACGAAATTTCCCAATTGAGGAAATTTCTTGAAAAACCAGGGCTGAAGAAGTCGGGCTAGGGGCTGAGGGCTAGGGGCTGAAGACTCGCAAGCTCGGGGCGGAAGAAAACGGGTTTAATCCCTGAGCCCGTTGTCTTCAGTCCGTCTTCTTCAGCCCTCAGCCCCAAGCCCAATTTCTTCAGCCCTATTCCCGTGTATTTTTCCTCAACTGATAGTGGAATTTCCCAATTCGGCTTTGTCATCCACCCTGATACTCGTTCAGTGGTTACATATGTTTTCTACGTGAACATCTTTTGTGTTTCTATTTGTTAAAAATTGTACTCAAAAGGGTTACTTATTGCTTTCTAACAATCTAATTCACTTTAAACTCTCTGGTTAAACTGCTTTACCGGGAGTTTTTTAGTTTAGGCATCTTTTTTGCACGCAATAGTTGCTGGAAAGGAGGCCGCGACATTTGTTACCTCGCGCGAAACAAAAAGTATGATCACCAATAAACGGATCGTCTTTTCTCATATCCTCTGTCCAACAAATTTGACCCGGGAATCAAACCGGGCACTCCGCTATGCGGTTACACTGGCTCGGGCTTATGGGGCCAAACTGACCGTTGCCCACTGGGTTCAGGGTAAAACCGAACTTGATAAAGCCACTGAGCACCGGGCTTCTCGAATTATGCAAGAGGCGCTGCAAGATCAACTGCTGGCGTCTGATTACGACCCGCTCAAGCACGAAGAGATTATCCTGATGGGTGATATTCGCGCTTCGTTACCAATGTATGCCGCTTCCGAGGGGGTTGATCTGGTTGTGATGCGGGCGAAGGTCTTTTCGCCCAACCTGATCGGACTGGTTGGTTCAACGGTCACCGCCATGTGCCGAACTGCCCCCTGTCCCATCTTAATTACTCACGCCCGTGAACGGGAATGGGTTGGCAAAACTACCAATCATGTTGATTTAAAACGGATTCTGGTCGCCCATGATTTCTCGGGTGATTCAGACCAGGCACTGGAATATGGGTTATCGCTGGCCCAGGAATTTGAAGCCGAAGTGCATGTTTTGCATGTGGTGCCTCAGTTTCCTCAACCAGTTCCACCCGGTGATGTTCCATACGTTTTGAATCCTTCACAGCTTGAATCCAAGCCAATTTTGGATCGGCTGGCCCGAGGGATTCCGCCAAATGTCAGTGAGTGGTGCCGCATCTCGTTTGAAATCAAATATGGTACGCCGTATAGCCAGATTCTCACGTATGCCCGTGACAACGAGATTGATTTGATTTGTCTTGGTGCCCATGGGCTTGGACGGGCTGAGCATTCGCTCTTTGGTTCGAATGTTGATCGAGTACTGAGGCAATCCCCTTGCCCGGTGCTGATCACAACGCCATTTCGAGCCATTGAACCATTGTGAGTTGGTTTTCCCTCCTTAGCACTGAACCTCACTTAATTGCCTGCTATCAACCCAATTCACAATGTCGCCCCCGTTCAGGTTTTCCCCTCCTCTTGTTGATAACCTGAACGGGGGTTCTTTTTCTTATACCAGTTTGTAGTCAGTAGCCCGTAGTCAATAGTTCACTCCTGCTTCTACCGGATTTTGTGTTGGAGGCGAATCAGCCGAAACCGCCAGGTCAGTACCACCCGCATCAGTGGGTGGTCTGTCAGCGGAATAAATTCCGAGGTTTTCTGCCGGTAATCTATAAAGCCAAACCAGGACACGGCATGTGATTCGAAGACAGTTGTCAACTTACTTCACACCGTTCACTCAGTGAGCAAAACGAGCTAACTCATTGATTTTCAAAAGATTGAACCTCTTCCCTGTCTGGTGCTGCTCACATGGTGAGCAGTTTGGGCGAGAAAAGGAATTTCGGCCAGATCGCCTGGATGCTCACAACCTGTTATAAATCAATCGTTTAAAATAAATTGACCGGAATCGGATTTGTGGAATGTTGTTTGCACAATCTTGAGTTCAAGCCCCCTCAAGCTACATTCAATCCAACAAATTTCTTCCTCAAGGTTCTCTGTAAAAATAGCAATGTCTACTGATATACCGTTACGTCGCGTTATTCGCTGGTTTTTGACTTCTTCACTTCTTTCCCTGGTCTTTCTGACCACAGCGGTGTTTCTCCCAACCGGGCAAGCCTACGTCGCCCCACAAGAACTCCCTCAATCTCAAATTCAAGTTACTACGTCTGATGAACCGGTGGTTCCAGAAGGTGATATCGCGCTTGAATCTGATGATTTGACCGCGCGCGGCACATTCCAGGGCAATGCCATCAATCGCAACAATCTGGGCGCCCGCTATGATGCCACGAAAGCCAATATCACATTTCGGGTGTTTTCGTCCCGCGCCACGCGGATTGAAGTGTGTATTTTCAAAAATGCAACTGGTTCGAATGAATCGGTGCGCTACGTGATGACCAAAGATGCAGCGACCAATGTCTGGTCAAAGACAGCCTCGGTTGCAACACTCAAAAATAGCTATGGGATTACCGGAACCGTCTATTACGGCTTCCGGGCCTGGGGCCCCAACTGGACGTACGTCTCGACCTGGACACCAGGGTCATCAACCGGGTTTGTGTCTGACGTAGACGCCAGCGGCAACCGGTTTAACCCCAATAAATTGTTGCTCGATCCATATGCGCTGGAAATGAGCCACGATCCGACCACCCCGACCAACACTGACGGCACGATTTATGCCTCCGGCGCTACGTATCGAAATATCAACAGTGGCCCGAAAGCACCCAAAGGGATTGTCCTCTCACTTGATACCACCAGCTTTGGCACGAAGCCAACTCGTGCGCTCAAAGATGACATCGTGTACGAAGTCCACGTCCGGGGCTTGACGAAAAATGACCCGAGCATCCCGGCTGCCTATCAAGGGACGTACAAAGGGGCCGCGCTGAAAGCACAGGCGCTGGCGGATCTCGGAATTACGGCGGTTGAATTCCTGCCCGTCCAGGAAACCCAAAACGACACCAACGATGTCAACCCGACCACGACGGCGGGCGATAACTACTGGGGCTACATGACGCTCAATTACTTTGCCCCAGACCGTCGCTATTCATCAGATAAAACGCCGGGCGGACCTACCCGCGAATTTAAGGAAATGGTCAAAGCCTTCCATGATCGTGGCATCAAAGTCTTTATTGACGTGGTGTATAACCACACGGGCGAAGGCGGCGCATGGAACGGCAATGACCCAACTGTGTTTAATGTGATGTCGTGGCGCGGATTAGACAACCCGACCTACTACTGTTTGACGAGCGATAAGCAATTTTCCTGGGATAACACG
>DAOQNB010000258.1:0-7467 GCA_035335845.1 Acidobacteriota bacterium
CTTCATTCTTCATTCTCAATTCTTCATTCTTCATTCTTCATTCTTCATTCTTCAGAAATGGTCCATTCGCTTTCAGGCTGGAGTCTGTCTGCACCAGACTCTCGTGAGGCTGTTTTCCTGGGTGAAGGTTCTGAGCAGAGACCAGTTGCCCGCGTTCCAGCCGATGGAAGACCTGATTTTTGCTGCTGCGGTCCCGTTTGAGGCGGACCAGAGTCACCAGTTCCTCAGCCGTGCAGGCAATGATTTTCTCTTTCCCCTTTTCCTTCAATAAATCACTGACCACTCGCCCAACGGTGACGGTCTCAGCCATCAGATCCTGGTGGAGTCGGAGTCCATCCCGGCGCAGGGCCAGATAGGCAAATTTAAGCGCTGACTTCCAGAGGCCAGTCATGGTATCAAGCTGCCGAACCAGTTGCGGGCGCTTCCAGGCCACATCACTATGACACCAATCACGCTCGCGGCCATCTCGGAGCATCCGGCAAGTCCCTTCAGCCGTGCAGGGTGCAAACACATTGAGTTCAGCAGTAGCGGCCAGCAATTCATCCCGAAGCTGCATCAAGTGCCGGGTTGTCTCCCGCAAGGCTGGTTCAATGATGAGGCACGTTCCCTGAGCGTCCAGGTGAGCAGTGAGGAAAGGCTGCAGCCAGGTGACCGGAGATTGATCAGCCGACGCAGTTTCATTCAACACATTGTTGATCCAAATCAGTGACGCTGACTCTTTGATTTTTAGCTTTTGGAGTTCGGCGACTTTCCCAAGCTGGGGAATGACTTTGACCTGCATTTGCTCCTGGTCCTGATTCAAGTGCTTGACCAGTTGCCGAATCAAGGCCTGGGCATCCTGCAACACACTCACCGATGAATCATAGAGACCAATTTCAATATTGAGCGGCGACTCCAGATCAAGATGGCTCAAAAATGCGAGGGTGGCCAGGGTCGCCGTTCCTGGTCCACACCCAATATCCAGAATCCGAATCGGATTCTGAGCCAGAAAGGAAGGCGAAAACACTTCGGGTCGGTGGTTGAGTTCGGTCAGTACGGCGTAGGCTTTGGCGAAATTCACCGGCAGGTAATAGAGCAAATAGGCCATCCGCTCAGTTTCATGCCAGTAACTTTTGGTGAATTCCTGGCGCTGGGTGGTGAACTGGGTTGAAAGATGAACCAGTCCAGTCGCCGCCGGTTCTAGAAACCGTTTGGCAATGTCTCCCTGGTCATATTGACCGAGGGCATCGGGGCCGAGGACATAGTCAACCAGCAACCGTTCGAGAAGAGCTAAATCCTGATACATTTTGAATGAGTACCTTTGTCGATTGATAATGATGAACAAAGCACTCTACTGCGGACCGCTCAGCGAAGCCAACTCCAAGTTTGACTAAATTGAAAAGATCTTGATGACTGGCCAGCAAGATTTTTCTTTCTGTAAATTTTTCCAGGATGGATCTTTTTGGGATGGTTTAGAAATTCAGAGGGTTCAGCCGGGGCAGCAAATGGCAGAGACTCAGGAAGTGAGGGCAAATCGGAGAGTAGGGTGTCGAAGGTACACAGCCTGGGGGAGCAGTGTGGTGGCAGGCAATTCCCTGGTTGCATCAGCGGAAGACAATGGGCCTGGGGTTGAAGAAAATGGGCTGAAGACAGCGGGCTCAAGGTATGAAACCCGCTGTCTTCAGCCCGACTTTTTCAGCCCGATGTCTTTAGACTTCCGCCGCTTTGCCCGTGGCTGGGGTTGGGGTTGGGGCTGGTTCGGCGGCTTTGATTCCTAATGCAGCCTCTATGTTTTTGACTTTGCCAGCTTTGGCGGCGGGTGCCGCTTCAACCGGTTCTTCAGGTGCTGGTGCCGTTGTCGCATCGGCTGGAATCAATCCCAAAAGGATTCGCAACTCGTGATCAATCTTGTTGACCATATCAGGATTGGCCGCCAGGGCTGATTTGGCATTTTCACGTCCCTGGCCAAGACGCTCGCCTTTGTAGGAAAACCAGGAGCCGCTCTTGTCAACCAGTTTGTGCTCTACGCCAAGGTCGAGAATGTCGCCTTCGCGAGAAATACCGTGGCCATAGATAATGTCAAACTCGGCGTCTTTAAACGGCGGCGCCATTTTGTTTTTGACAACCTTGACTTTGGTCCGACTCCCAATTGTGGTTTCACCATCTTTAATTTGGGTGGTTCGGCGGATATCAAGCCGGACCGAGGCATAAAATTTCAGGGCCCGACCGCCAGTGGTGGTTTCCGGCGAACCAAACATCACGCCGATCTTTTCCCGGATCTGGTTGATAAAGATCATACAGGTATTGGTTTTTGAAGCTATCGCCGTGAGTTTGCGCAGCGCCTGCGACATCAGGCGGGCCTGCAACCCCGGCAGGGAATCTCCCATATCACCATCCAGTTCAGCTCGCGGTACCAGCGCGGCCACTGAGTCAATCACCAATAAATCAACTGCTCCGGAACGGACCAGGGCTTCGGCAATTTCCAGCGCCTGTTCACCTGAATCTGGCTGGGAAATGAAAATACTGGCGGTATCAACCCCCAGTCGGTTGGCATAGGCTGGATCCATCGCGTGTTCGGCATCAATGTAGGCCACGGTTCCGCCTTGTCGCTGGGCTTCGGCGGCAACATGAAGCGCGAGCGTTGTCTTCCCGCCCGATTCTGGCCCATAAATTTCAACGATGCGGCCACGAGGAAGCCCACCAATGCCAATGGCGGCGTCCAGGCTTAAACAGGTGGTTGAAATCGCGGCGATTTCAACGACTTTGCGATCTCCAAGGCGCATAATCACGCCTTTGCCAAATTGTTTTTCCAATCCCGCAATTGCGGCGTCCAGTGCTCGATTTTTTTCAACTTTTTCGTCTGCCATGGTGTTTTCCTAACGGGTTCTAAAAGTTAAGGTTACAGAGTTTGGCGTTTGCTCTCGAATAATGCTAAGGTTGCTGGTGGCGCATCTTACGGGGTGATCTGCCACCAGGTTCAATATTTTATTACATTGTGATAGAAAAGAAAAGTGCTCTTTGCTTGGAAAAGGAAAAAAACAGTGAGCACGCCTGAACGGCAAAATTTGAAACCACTGCACCTCACACCATCTTCAGACGTGGATTTTCTCCATCTGGTGGGGGTATTCTTTCAGCCCTGAGTGTCAGTGATTCACCTCCCAACCGCCGCCAGACTATACCATCGAAAGTACCTTGATTCAACTGGAAATCATTGAAAAAAAAGAACAAACCGGATAAGAGCGAACAGTCGCACTGGGGTTCCAAACGACTTCCAGACCGGCACTGATCACTCGTTACCAGCCACGAGGGTTCCATGCTTGCTTATGCCACTTTCGAATCAAACGGCTTTTCCTTTGACTACCCGGCTGCCTGGCGACTCGAACGCCAGCCTGGTTTTGAAATCGCCGTGTGCGGGCCAAGCCTGATGCGGGTGTATTTTGGTGTGGAACTGTTTCCAGACCGGGCTCAGCTTCCGTCAACCAATCTGTCTCCCCTCCATCTTCTGGCCAAGCTTCACGACGAAGCACCTGAAGAAATTTACGGCGAACGAACCCAGCTTGGTGAAATTCACGGCCTGGCGGCCCGCGCCCTGTTTATCCGTGAAGGCGACCCATTTGAATCACGACTCGTGGCCGTACGCTGCCTGCAAGGGACTGGCTATGCCCGGGCCTGCTTGGGCGTGGTGTGTCCGGTGACCCTGCTTGAACCCGCCGGGGACGTCATTCAACAAATCCTGGATAGCCTGGCCCTGGAAAAAAACCCCTGGCTCAAAATGCGGATGCTCCCCTCGGCCAAAACGACTCCGATTGACTTTACTGAAGAAATGCGGAACGCCCCAACCATTTTCCTGGTTCCGCCACGTGGGATTTCAACCCCACTGCCGCCCCGTATGGAAGAGACCGGGACCCGTGCCCTGATTTCATCCTCCTCTGAAGATTTTGGGCTGGCGCCGCCATTGCCGGAAACCTCAGATCGTCTCCTCACGGTTCCCCAGCCGGCACAAGCAATCCTGGCCGGTGACCTGCCCAAACCAGCCCCAATTGGAAAACAGGACCTGTCCTCGCTGGTCTCAACCAAACTCCTGGCAGATGCCATGCTTGGCGATGATGATGACGAAGAGGAAGACCAGGAAGACAACGATGAACCCACCAGCCAGCCGCACGTTGCGGCGGCAACGGTTGAGCCATCATCCTATATTGTTGGGACACTCACGGGTGGTGGCGCCGGGTTTCGAGATGGCCCAGCCGCCCTGGCTTCATTTCAACGCCCCAATGGCATTACGGCTGACCCGCAAGGCAATTTGTATGTGGCTGATTTTGGGAACCATCGCATTCGCCGGATTTCCCCAGAAGGCATTACCACCACGCTGGCCGGGAGCACCTCTGGTTTTCGAGACGAACCAGGGTCGCTGGCCATGTTTAATGGACCACGCGGGATTGTGTACTCCAATGGCTATCTCTATGTCGCCGACCTGCACAACCTGCGCATCCGCCGGGTAACGCTCAACGGCATGGTGAAAACTTTTGTCGGAAGCGGAAATCGTGGATTGAGCGACGGCCTGAGCCTGCAGGCAGAATTTGATGCTCCACGGGCTGTCGCCGCCGATACCAATGGCAATATTTTTGTGGCAGATGGGGTCCGCATACGTCGAGTCACGCCCGATGGCAAAGTCCAGACCATTGCCGGGAGTGAGGCTGGCTATCAAGATGGCCCGATCCACAAAGCCCGCTTTGAAACGCTGGGCAGCATTTCCCTGGATGCGGCTGGGAACATCTATGTCGCGGATGTTGGAAACGGTGTTATTCGCAAAATTACCCGCGATGGGCTGGTCATGACACTCCCGGTTGGACCGGTAGCCCAGGTGGGGTCGCCAATCTTTGAGCCGGTTTCGGTCCTGGCCCTTCCCGATGGCACACTCTATATCGCCGATGCCGAGGATTACTCCATCAAGTGTATGTTTCCTGATGGAAGCGTCGCGATACTGGCCGGCAACGGTCGTCAAGGCAATCACGATGGACTCGGCGGACAGGAAGAAGGATGCGCTGAATTCTGGTCACCGACCGGGCTTGCCCTGGCAAAAAATATGCTGTTTGTCACTGACCGGGATATGCACGTCATTCGGTCAATCAGATTTCCCTCTACCTCAACCGGGATGCCCGTCGAGCCACCAGTTGAAATCACGGCACCCGTTGGAACAATGGGTCGGAGCGTGACACCTCCAAACAACGCATTTCTTTCAGGCGGGTACCAGGTGCCGCTCACACCATCCAGCGGGCTCCCGGCACTTCAGGTCGCTGACTTCCAGGTCCCAATCAGCCGGGAACCACAAGAATATACGTTCTCCACACTGGCTGGCAGTGAAGTTGGGTTTCGCGATGGGAGCGGTGAAGCCGTCCGATTTAATTGCCCCATGGGAGTTTGTGTTGATGCCGCTGGAACCGTCTATGTCGCTGACCACTTTAACCACTGTATCCGAGGCGTGACCACTGAAGGAACGGTTTTAACGCTGGCGGGTAGCCTGGAAAGCGGGTTGCGCGATGACGCTGGAACACGGGCCTGTTTCAAAGGGCCACTTGATCTGGCCGTTGGCTCAGATGGTGCCCTCTATGTCACCGACCATCTGAATTACTGTGTCCGGTTGGTGACTCCCAAAGGTGAAGTGCGAACGCTGGCTGGGAATGGAACCCAGGGGTCACGTGATGGCCAGGGTCGCTCGGCTCAGTTTGAAGGCCCAAAAGGCATTGCAGTGAGTTCGACGGGCAAAGTCTATGTGGCTGATGGGACACTCATTCGCTGTATTGATCCTGATGGAACGGTCACGACCCTGGCAGGCAGCGAACGTGGCTTTCGAGATGGGCGTGGCACCGATGCGGCCTTTGGCTGGCCCTATGCGATTGCGCTTGATGCGGAAGACAATTGCTATGTGGCGGATGCCGCCAATCATGCCATTCGCCGGGTAACCCCCGAGGGGACGGTGACCACCCTTTGGGGCGGTCCATCATTAAAATTTCTGAATTTTCCAAGCGGGATTGCGGTTGATCTGACTGGTGTCATTTACGTCTCAGATACCAATAACCATCGCATTTTACGCCTGGATCCAAATTCAGATCGAACCGGTGTTACAGCCAGCCTGATCGGCGGCACCAAGCAGGGAAAACGCAATGGACGTGGGACCGAGGCTGAACTGAGTGGTCCCAGGGGAATCTGTATTGCGCCAAATGGCGATCTGTTTGTCGCCGATTCGGTGTCCCATCGCATTGTCAAAATCAGAACCTCGGTTACCTCTATCGCGACTCCTCAGCCAGGCCCGCTGGCCGTGGTGGCCGTCGAGCCAACACCGACCGCTGAGGTCAATCGCCTTGCATCTGGCCCCAATCAGCCGCAAATCAGTGACAGCACACCGGTGCCAATCAGACCAACCAGTCCCCGATTGCCAGCCTTGCCAGATGAACCAGTTCCCACATCTTCTGGAAATAGCTTTCCAACCTGGGACGCCCCACCTGAACTCAATAGCCCGCCACCTGTGTTGATGATCAACCAGGAAGTCCCCTCGTTTACTTCAGATGCGGTGCCCCGTTCAGTCCGCGATTTAGCCGAGCGAATGGAACGACAGGACAAACGTCCAGAGGGTTCACCGCCCCCAGTTGTCAGTCTTGGCAAGCCACCTTCCGGGCACGTGCAAAGCATTAAAGAGCGAGGCGCCGCACCACCAATTGTGATATCGGAACCGGCTCCTCCAACTCCGGTGCCGCCACCCACGATTGTGGCCACACCGCTTCCACCCGTTGATGCCACTGAACCAACGGGTGAAACCAGTACCCCGTCCATCCCGGTTCCAGTGATCGTACCAATAGCGGCCCCAGCGCCTCCGGCAGGCCCACGCCAACGCCAGGCAACCCAAATGTTTGGCTGGGGCATGGAGCTAACCGGGCACATGACCATTCGCACTGAGCCAGATGGGGCACTCTATGTCAATACCTGTCAGGATCTGAAAAGCAGTGCTTTTTTCTTCCACCCGTGGGAGGCCGTTGCGGATAAAAAAGTGGTGGTTGAAATCCGGATGCAACTCCTGAGCTACGTTGGGGACCGGGGACACACCGGCTGTGCCATCTGGGTTGAAAACGATCATCACGCGGATGCGCTCCTTGTCCAACCAGAGGGCATCAGTTTGCTTCGGGCCACAGATTTACAGCATAGCTGTAATACCATGTCCGAACCGCATACCTATACCATCATTATGGAAGGGAAAAATATTCTGGTCCTGCTTGATGGAAAAATGTGCCTGAATGGGATCAACCGGTTTTGGGTTCGTCCGCGCGCCAAAGGTGGAGAAAACCGTGTTGTCCGTCGGTGGCTGGCATTTGGTGATGGATCGTCAGAAGCTGGCAGCGAGTCTCGCTGGCACTTTGTGCGCTATTACATCACACATTCAACTGAATGAAGAATTGAGAATGAAGAATGAAGAATGAAGAATGAAGAATGAAGAAT
>DAOQNB010000259.1:0-7456 GCA_035335845.1 Acidobacteriota bacterium
TTGGAACAAGCTGGAAATCCGGTTTTAGCCTGCGAAGCAGGTGCCAGAGAGTAGCCCCCGGTGCAACCGGGGGAATCGAATGCCGTCGCATCCCAGCCGGCGAAGCCGGCGACAGAGAGAAACGAACGCCATCCAGGTCACGTGCCTTCACCAGTATCCCCCCGATTGGCGTGAACTTCCTCATGCACTCTCTGCCACCTGCTGCGCAGGCTGAGAAGAACACCCAACCAAGCCCCCGGTTGCACCGGGGGCTACTTTCTCCCACCTGCTTCGCAGGTTGAATCCCCTGAATTTCCAATTCATCGAATCCATCACGGGAAAATTTACAGGAAGAATTAAATCCTATTGCAGAAATGCCTGCTGGCTGGTTTTTCTGATGATCCGGAAAAAAGTGCTTGACTCTGGAGTAACGTACAGGGTTTAGACTGCTGGTGTTGAAAGGAGCGTTGATATGAAAACCAGTCAATTGGCACGAGCTGCCCAGGTCAATATTGAAACCGTTCGCTATTACGAACGCTCTGGATTGCTTCTGGAACCAAAACGCCGGCAATCGGGGTACCGTGAGTTTTCCGAACAAGATCTGCAGCGACTCAAGTTTATTCGCCGGGCCCAGGAGCTTGGGTTTTCACTTCGGGAAATCAAAGAGCTGCTCTCACTTCGGGCTGACCCCGGCGCAGATCGGGCTGAGGTCAAAGAGCTGGCCGAATCCAAAATCAACGACATCGAGCAGCGCATCCGCGATTTGATGCGGCTCAAAGCCACACTCCAGGACCTGTCAAATCTGTGCGACGGGCACGGCACCACCGAAGATTGTCCTATTTTGCACGTGATTGATGGCAGCCTGGATCTCAACTTAATTTTTTCAAATGAAAGGAATTCCCATATGAGCAAGGCACACACTGAAACATTAACCATCGAAGGCATGAGCTGCGGGCACTGTGTCCGGGCGGTCGAAAAATCATTAAAAAACGTGACCGGCGTGGAAGTCCATCAGGTTGCAGTTGGCTCGGCTGAAATTTCTTACGATCCAGCCCAGGTTTCGCGTGAAACCCTGGCCCAGGCAATTGATGATGCTGGTTTTGAACTCAAGTGATACCAGTCAGTCGTCAGTAGTCAATAGTCAGTAGTTCGCTAAGTTTGTTGGTTTGAATTATTTGACTGTTTTTTGATGTGATCTATTCATTGCAAAATGGAATAAGTGAGGACTCTATGGAATCCACAACGATTTCTTGCCCAATTGAACCCGTGCCTGATGAGCCTCCGGCTGCCTCTTCAGTTTCAGCCGAGACTGGACCCGCTTTGCACAGCGAGACTTTTCCTGTGCTCGGCATGACCTGTGCCGCCTGTGTTCGCCGGATTGAAAAATCAGTGGCGAAAATCCCCGGAGTGCATCAGGTAGTGGTGAATCTGGCCACCGAACAGGCCACCGTGGCTTTTGACCGGAGTCTGGTGACGCTGACCGACATTTTTTCCGTCGTGCGTGATACCGGTTATGACGTGATCGAACCTGCCCCAGCCGGAGCTGATCAGCGAGCCGAAGTTGAAGAAGCAAAACAACTTGAAACCAGCCAGTTGCGGAATGCACTTCTGCTGGCTGCCGGGTTGACGCTGCCCTTGTTTTTCCTTGAGATGATTCCGATGCTCATTCCGCCACTCCATCACGTCTTGATGCGCGTCGTTTCAATGCAAACGCTGTGGTATCTGTCATTTGTGCTGGCCAGCGGCGTTCAGTTCTGGCCTGGAGTTCGATTTTACCGGAAGGGCTGGGCGGCACTTCGGTCAGGCAACCCGGATATGAACTCGCTGGTGATGATCGGCACCAGCGCCGCCTACGGGTATTCAGTGGTGGCAACGTTTTTTCCCGGCTCACTGCCGGCAGGAACAGCACACGTTTATTATGAGGCTTCAGCCACAATCATCACGTTGGTCTTACTTGGAAAGTATTTTGAAGCGGTCGCCAAGGGCAAAACCAGTGCGGCGATCAAACGCCTGCTTGCTTTACAACCAGGCATCGCCCACGTGGTGCGTGGCGGGAAAGAATTTGATCTTCCGGTTGAAAAAGTACTGGTCGGAGATCTGCTCAATGTTCGTCCAGGCGAGAAAATCCCGGTGGATGGCCTGGTGGTTGAGGGGAAGTCGTTTGTGGATGAATCCATGATGACCGGCGAATCACTTCCGATCCAAAAAGAGCCGGAAAGCGTCGTTTTGGGCGGTACGGTCAACCAGAATGGAAGCTTTCAAATGCGGGCAACACGAGTTGGGTCAGATACGGTTCTGGCGCAGATCATCAAAACCGTAGAAGCCGCGCAAACGTCACGGCCTCCAATTCAGGCACTGGCAGATCGAGTGGTGGCAGTGTTTGTCCCGGCGGTGCTTCTGATTGCCGCGCTGACGTTTCTGGTCTGGTACATCTTCGGCCCCGCACCGTCGCTTTCATTGGCGCTGGTCAATGCCGTGGCTGTTCTGATTATTGCCTGTCCCTGTGCCATGGGGCTGGCAACGCCGACTTCGATTATGGTTGCCACTGGGAAGGCTGCCGAACTGGGTGTGTTGTTCCGCAAAGGCGATGCGCTACAAACCCTTGGGGAAGTTAACACCATCCTGTTTGACAAAACCGGAACGTTGACCCGTGGCAAGCCCGAATTAACCGACCTGGTGCTGTTGCCCGGCTGGGAACGATCCGAGAGTTTAAAACTGGTGGCTTCGCTTGAAGCCCGGTCAGAACATCCAATTGCAGCCGCGATTGTTCAGCATGCTCAGGCCAGCGACTTTGAACTGATTCCAGCCCAGGATGTCGAAGCCGTTCCAGGGTTTGGGATTCAGGGAACAATCGGTGGGCATCGGGTCTCGGTCGGCGCTGACCGCTGGATGACAAAGCAGGGAATTTCAAGTGAAACGCTGGCCCAGGTTGCCGCCCGGCTGGCTGGTGAAGGGAAAACACCGCTCTTTGCTGCCATTAACGGCAAACTGGCTGGGGTTCTGGCGGTGGCCGATCAAATCAAAACCACAACGCCGGAAGCCTTGAAACGACTGCGCCAGAATGGGTTGCATATGGTGATGGTAACCGGAGATAACCAGCAAACGGCCCAGACGATTGCCCGTCAGTTGGGAATTTCAGACATCGAAGCTGAAATCCTCCCGACTGGGAAAGCCGAAGTCGTCAAAAAATATCAGGCTCAGGGCCACAAAGTAGTGTTTGTCGGAGACGGTATCAACGATGCTCCGGCGCTGGCTCAAGCCAATGTTGGTCTGGCTATCGGCACCGGAACTGACGTGGCTATTGAATCAGCCGAAGTGGTATTGATGGCTGGTGACTTGCAGGGGATTGTCAAAGCGGTAGACCTGTCACGGGCGACTATGCGCAATATCCGGCAAAATCTGTTCTGGGCGTTTTTCTACAATGCGTCGCTGATTCCAGTCGCTGCCGGGGTTTTGTTTCCATTCTTTGGAATCTTGCTTTCGCCAGTTCTTGCCGCTGTGGCAATGGCGACCTCAAGTGTGTTTGTGGTGACCAATGCCCTGCGGTTGAGGAAGTTTATACCGGTCAGTGGGCAATGATTTTTACCGTTCTTCTGTGGAGCTTCATTGCAGAAAGGTCAATTGAGCCGGGTCGTCTCAGCCTGGGTCAGCGAATGCTGACCTTTCTGCAATGGAATTGCTCCTGCTACCACCGGATTTTGAGTTTTGACTTCAATTAGAGCTAACGGTTATGCTGATGAAGCCGTAAGCGGTTGAAAAGTAAAGATAACTGGTTGCTGAATGAACAAGTGAAATACTGCAAACCCTTTGTTTTCAATATTCCTCTCCGGAAACACAAAAGCTGGTGGAAGCAGGGGGTGAGGCTTAAATTTTATGGATGATCAGGGCTTAACAACTGAAGAGTTGATAAAAAAGGCAGAACAACGAGAAGAAGCAGGATTGCTTCAGGAAGCAATGGAATGCTGGCGCACAGTGTTCAAACACAATTCAGATCCAATCTGCCTGTGCCAACTTGGTCGTCTGGCAAAAGAACTAAGGCAATGGACGGAAGCTGAACAGTTTTTTCTGTCAGCCATTGAGTTGGCACCTAAGATACGGATTCCTTACGATCAACTCGGATTGCTTCACTTGCACCAGAATAATCTCGAAACAGCGATAGAGTATTTTGAACAATCCCTGGCAATAAAAGGAAAGCCAGGTATCTATTCTCTGTTAGGCGTTGCGCAAAACCGACTTGGGATGACAGCAGCAGCCAGGGAGAGTTATGAACAAGCTCTCAAACTTGATCCAAATTATGAAGAAGCCTGCTACAACTTAGGAATTACTTTCCGAGAAGAACAACCTGACAAAGCCATTACCTTATTTCAACGAGCCATTGAGTTAGATCCTGATTATGCTTGTGCCTATCGTGAATTGGGGTGGGTTCAACGCCGAACGGACCAATTTACATCTGCAGAATACAACTTGAGAAAAGCAATTGAGCTAGATGACCAGGATGGCTGGGCTTATATCTACTTAGGAAATTTACTGTGGGGTAAAGAAGACGTTGTATCTGCCGAAAAAGCCTTCCAACTGGCTGTAAAAGTCTGGCCGGATGAAAGTATCTCTCACTGGTCGCTTGGTGATCTGTATTGGAATCAAGAACAGACACAAGAAGCGAAGAGTTTGTATGAACGTGCGGTTGAATTAGAACCGGATGACGCACAAGCCAATTTCAGGTTAGGACTACTTCTTAAAGAACTTGGTGAATTTACAAAAGCAAAATTCTACCTGGAGCAAACACTTGTTTTTGAGCCTGAGCATAAGAAAGCCAAAGACACATTGAACGGAATCAAGTAGGTTGCTCCGAAATATTTGATTGATTTGAAAACAAAAACGACGAAAGGGATGGACCTGTGGTTTTGGCAACTTGATTTTTCACCGTCAGGTCAGCCGATTGCAGTTCCTGGCCGATTGAGCTTAGAGCTATCACCTCATTTCCCAACTTATGCCCTGAGCCTGGGCATCAGACAGAATCAGCGTCTTGAGTGGTGTTGAATCACTGCAATTCAGCTAAAGCAGCTTTGGCTTTTTCATTGTCGGGATCAAGCACAATGGTTTGTTCCAAATAGAATTTAGCTTGTGCGATTTCTCCATGCGCTTTCAACAACAGCCCCAACCGATGAGTTGCTTGCGAATCATCCGGTTCCAGTTCAACTGCGCGTTCATACAATTGCCTGGCTTCTTCCGTCCGCTCTTGATCCCAATACAAATCACCCAGGGTCCAATGCGATACGCTTTCATCAGGCCATAATTTGAGTGCAGTTCGAAAAGCCTCTTCAGCGTCCTGCAACTCTCGTTGTTCCTGAAGTAGAAGTCCTAAATAAATATAAGACCATCCATTTTTATTATTCAACGCAACTGCTTTCAGAAGGTGGTTCTTTGCTTTGGCATGCTCTTTCGTCTTCAGATACATCCAGCCTAACTCCCTGTGAGCACTCGCGTAACCAGGATTAGCTTGAATTGATTGATTGAGTAACTGGATAGCCTTTTCAGGGTTTTCCGATCTCCAGGTGAAGGCAAGATTGTAAAGAACTTCTTCATCGGCTGGTGTGAGTTGAAGTGCTTTTGTGTAACTGTCTCTGGCCTCTTCTCGCATCCCTAAACTATCCTGGGCAACACCTAGAAAATTATAAGTATAATCAGTTTCCTCAATCTCAAGGGCTTCTTGAAAGAGTTTGATGGCAAGGGAATATCGAGATGACTCTAAATAGAGGATACCTAACTCCACATAAGCTTTAGACGATTGACTCCCCTGAAGAATTGCTTGCTTGTAGATTTGCTCGGCTTGTTCCAATTGACCGAGTTCAACCGCGAGATTGCCCAGGCGGCAGAGTATTTCTGCCTCAAGATCATATTGAAACAGAGTTTGCAGAAGTTGGAGTGCGGCTTCTTTTTTCCCATCTCTCTGAAACCACGCTGCTTTATCAATGAGCTCATCAGGTGTCAGATTGTTGTTCATAATAAAGGGCTCCCCATTGGCTAAGTGAATTAGCAAAAGTTCTTTGAAGAAAGATTTCAACCAAAAGTTCTTCGATAAGACGCCTGCTTTGAGTAATAGAGTCTTTACGACAAAGAGTGAGGCGTAACTCATTGATCCAAGGTAGTTACTGTTACAAAAAGAAGCTGATAGGGTAGCAAAATGAAACTCAAAACAGAAGACTTGAAAACTGAACGACAAGCGGGCCTGGAAACGCCCCTAAGTCTGGTATGAAACGGTATCGAATTTTGTCGGATCGGCGTTGAGTTCAAGACATCAAACGCTACAGCACCATTTTGGATATTTGCCCTGGACTCTGGAACTTTCATCTAACTCATTGATTCTTAATATCATCACAACTCTATTCAACGACTGAAACAGGACAAGGTGTCAATTGATACCGGGCAATTGCTGGTAGATTTTGAGGCGGAGAAACCGTTTTTGCCTGGAGTTGAATAAAAAAGAGCCAGTGAGGCATCTCAAAACAGATGTTTCACCAACTCTCTTCAAAAGTTTGTTCAGATGAGTCCTGATTGTTTCAGAACAGAAACACTAGCCAGGCACGTGTTTAATGAGTGACATTGTGGACGCGGATTCACCACTTCTTTTCTGTGGCCGATGAATGCCGAGGCCGGTCAGGACCTGTTCCAGCACTGGCAACATTGTCGAAACCCGACGTGCCCGGATAATCACATCCCAGAGCGGTTCAAATTTTTTCCAGCCTCCGGCATAGGCAACGTGTCGGAGTTTCTCGCGTAAACCGGGCTTGGTGGCGGCACCCTGAAAGATTGAACTCCAGCGATAAAAGTTTTGGTACGCCCTCCAGTACCCCTCTTCAAGTTCCTGAGCCGAAAGTTTGGTCGGTCGAAAGACGACGTGTCGGGTATCAAAAAGATCCCAGTTGGAATGGAGTATTCTGCCTTCGGCTTCCATTCGCTGGTACAGGGCGGTTCCGGGATAAGGCGTTAAAATGTGAAAGGTTGCGGTTTCGATGCCCTGGTCAATTGCCCATTCGACGGTGCGGTCAAAGACGCCGGGATCATCATCATCCATCCCAAACACAAAACTCCCGTTGACCATCACTCCTTGATCGTGCAAGCGACGAATGGCTGCGGTGTAGTCACGATTCAGATTCTGGGGTTTTTGCTGATCCCGAAGATTTTTTTGACTGAGTGTTTCAAATCCGACAAACAGACTGCGTAGACCTGAGGCGACTGCTTTTTCCAAAAGTTCAGGGCGTAACACCGACTGGACCGTGCCGGCGGCCTGCCAGAGCCGATTCATGCCGCGCATGCCTTCAAACAGTTCGGTGGCAAATTTGACGTTTCCAAACAGGTGATCGTCCAGAAAATACAGGTGACGTCCAGGAAGACGTTCAATTTCGGCCAGCGCATCATCAACGAGTTGCGTGTAAAACCCTTTTCCAAGCACGCCCGTTTCGGCCGATCCCCAGCCCCA
>DAOQNB010000260.1:0-7453 GCA_035335845.1 Acidobacteriota bacterium
CCTGAACCCTGAACCCTGAACCCTGAACCCTGAACCCTGAACCCTGAACCCTGACCCCTGATTTATGTACACATCACTCAAACCTGAAAAGCACAACCATTCGCATGCTCCAAACAAATTTTCGGTGCTCCCGACGCCGGTCCGGTTAAATGCACTGTTTGAGTATACCGGCAAAGGCGTCACGATTGCCTTTTTGGATTCAGGGTTTTACCCGCATCCTGATTTGACGATGCCGACCAATC
Organism: Acidobacteriota bacterium; assembly: GCA_035335845.1. Taxonomy (GTDB): domain Bacteria; phylum Acidobacteriota; class Blastocatellia; order Chloracidobacteriales; family Chloracidobacteriaceae; genus JACQXX01. Next base: position 243 of record DAOQNB010000260.1, read on the forward strand.
GGATTCTGGCCTATGTGGACATTACCAACCCGGAGGCCACGCTTGACCCGGATGCTGAACCCGAGGGCATTGCCTGGCACGGCACCCAAACCTGTGTCGCGGCAGTCGGCAATGGATACTACTCTGACGGCGCCTATCGCGGCGTGGCTTCAGATGCCAGAGTGGTGCTCATCAAAGTCAGCCAGGATGGAAAAATTCCTGAAGAAAACATCGCCAAAGGTATTCGCTGGGTGATTGACAACAAAGAGAAATACAACATCCGTGTGGTCAATATTTCGCTTGGCGGCGATGAAGACGTTTCCTACAAAGAAAATATCGTTGACCAGGCGGCTGAAGAAGCTGTGAGTAAAGGACTTGTACTTGTGGTGGCAGCCGGGAATTCAGGGGATTCCGCTGCTCATTTCACCGTCCCTCCGGCCAATTCGCCCTCGGTGATTACGGTTGGCGGCTCGGACGACAAAAATCGCTTTGGAAATAAAACTGTTGACCTGTATCACTCCAACTGGGGGCCGACGGCAGATGGCATTCTCAAACCTGAAATTGTGGCGCCGGCGATTTGGGTGGCAGCGCCGATTTTGCCCAATACCCCACTCTACAAAAAAGCTGAAACTCTGGCCGAACTGGCTGGGGTGCCGGATTTTATGCTCAAGGAAATTGTGCGCGAACGTGGCAAAGATGCCGGTTTACCAGCCAATGCTCACACGCTCCCAACTGAGAAAATCCGCGCCCTGATGGATGAACAACTCAAACGCGACAAACTGGTGGCTGCTCACTATCAACACGTGGATGGAACGTCGTTTGCCGCGCCGATTGTGTCTTCCATCGTGGCGCAAATGCTGGAAGCCAATCCCAAGTTAACGCCGACGGCGATAAAACACATTCTGATTTCCACAGCAGATCGGATCCAGGGGAAATCGTTGATTCGTCAAGGGTATGGGGTGATCAACGTACAGCGGGCCGTCGGTGTCGCCAAACAGGAGCAGTTCACGATTGGCGAAGAATATTTCCTCCCTCCGCGCATCGAAGCCGAGCATCTGGTGTTTTATTATCACGATGACTGGGCCAAAACGGTGTCGCTGGCGGGTGATTTCAACAAGTGGGAGGCTGGGTTTACGCCATTTGTCCGCAATGAAAAAGGCGTTTGGCGGGCTCAGATTGAGTTGCTTCCGCCAGGACAACACCGCTACAAGATTGTGATTGATGGAAACCGCTGGATTGAAGACCCCAGCAATGGACTCAAGGAAGCAGACGGGTATGGGGGATTCAATTCCATCCTTCATATTTCCTAAAAAGGAGACAACCATGGGCATCCCAAAACACAAACAGACCCTTTCGATTGAAGAGTATCTGGCTGGCGAACAGGATGTTGAGGTTCGCCATGAATATGTCAGTGGCCAGATCTATGCCATGGCTGGAACAAGTGATCGACATAATCGAATTGCAATCAATCTCGTCACAAAGCTGGATCCTCATATCGAAGGAAATCCGTGTGAATTGTTCATTTCTGAAATGAAAGTAAAAGTAGCGGATGATTTGGTTTATTACCCAGATGTTATGGTGGCTTGTGATAAGCCTCCGAGAGACCCCTACTGCCGTACCCATCCAGTCCTGGTGGTGGAAGTGCTTTCCCCAAGCACCCAGCGCATTGATCAAGGTGAAAAATTAAATGCCTACCGGAATGTGCCGTCCATTCGTGACTATTTGATTGTGGCTCAAGACCAGATGCGGGTGGATTTGCATCAGCGGCAAGATGCTGGTGATTGGAACCATCTGATTTTTACTGAACCTGACGAAGTCGTGGCGTTTGTCTCAATCAGCTTGAGTCTCCAGGTTTCGGATATCTACCGTGGCGTGCGGTTTGAAGCATAAACTCCTGACCGGCAATCACCAGAAAGGACGATCCGGCAATGGGATTTCAATGGGCACTTCTCATTTTGGTAGCTCTGGTGGTTGGCGGGACACTAACCTGGGCGACAACCCGCCGGGCTGAGTCCATGATTCAACGGTGGGCTGAGGGCAATGGGTATCAGATTGTCCGGTTGGAGTGGCGGTGGTTTCGCCTTGGCCCGTATTTTTGGAAAACATCCAAAAATCAGATGGTCTATCGAGTGGAAATTATTGATTGGAATGGAAATCCCTATCATTGCTGGATTCGGTGTGGAAGCTGGCTGTTTGGGGTACTGTCAGATGAAATTGATGTCACGTGGGATTGATAATGTCAGTCAGTCGCCAGTAGTCAATAGTCAGTAGTTTGCTAAGTTCATTTAATTGAATTACTTGACTGTTTTCCAGGAATAAAGCCGGAACTTTGCGGCAGGAAATGTGTCCAACCAGAAACATCGTTCAATCTGACTTCTGAGGGGAACAGGTCATGTACATTGAGTTTGTTCCAGTTCTTTTCTTTTTCTGGTTGGCCCTGACCATCATCTGTTTGACCATCGGAGCTGGAATGGCGGCTGAAAAATTCCCGAAACTCCGAACCCACTTGCTGGTTGGACCCGTGACGGTTCTGGTGTCATTCCTTATTGGGACAACGGTGTGGTTTGAGTTTTCGGCCTGGCAATCACGTCGGGAACTCCGGGTTTACATCCAATCTGGTGGTGCCCAGGCGCCGTCGCTGTTTTTTCCATTTCGAGCGAGATGTTATGAATCAGTTCGGGGGATCCCATATGCCATGTATGGCACGGCGGCTGCAACCGGATACAACGATCCTGACCCGCAGGTTCGTGCCCGATGCTTAAAGGCCAGTCTGGCGCTTTTTGATGGGGAAGGCTCTGATCTTTATGGTCCCATTGTCAAAGTTTTACACCAGGCGCAGCAGGATCCAGCTCCAGAAATTCAGCAGATTTTGGTGGACTCAGGCATAAAAAAACCGGTTGGGGGTTCCCAACCGGCAGGTAAAGAGAATTAACGGAAGAGTCCTTCAATGAAAAGAGGAGTTTTGGCTACTTCGCTATTTTGCGATTCTCAGCGTGTAACTGGCCGTCGTGCTAAATGCACCGCTATAGCCTTCGACTTCAGCAAAATAGGTGTTTGTGCCGCTGCTGGTGTTAGTGAACGTGATTGATTCGGCCACACCATTTCCAGCTTTGGTTGAGCGGGCTTCTGTAACGCCACTGTTGCTCAGCAAATACAGGTCATAATCTTTATTTGACGGAACCGTCAGATTAATTGTCACTGACTGACCAGAACCCAGAGTAAAGCGGAAGTAGTCACGATCACTGCTGGTGCCAATTTTCCCGGTAACTGTGACGGGGAAGGCCAGACTGGTGATGTCTTGTGGCGCGGTGCGAGAATTGTTGGGTTCAACTTCATTGATGCTGGTGCCGGTTCCACCGCCACCACCACCGCCAGTGCTGGTGACCAGCGCGTGGGTTCGGCTGTTGAGCCGGGTGTTTTGGGTGGTTGAATCAGACAAAATATGCAGTGTGGCATTGATCAAGGCTGCGGCCCGAAGTGCTCCGCCGGTGGTCGCATAGCCTGAGACGTATGGTGATAAGCCTTTGTAGGTCACTGTTTTCCCATCAATCACAATCGTGGCCAGCGTTCCACCAAAGGAAAGTTCATCAGGTGCGGTTGACGTCCGGCTGATGGTGCCACCTGAGAAGGCCAAAAATCCGATGTATGACGGGTTGTCGTGCAGGGCCATATAGAGCGTTTCCTGTTTATCGGCCCGGTTGGTGCTGTTGCCTGCATCCATAAACCCAATCGCATTGCGGACATATGTGGTTGCTGTGGTTGTGGTTACGCCATAGTTGGTTGGGTAATAGGTGGCCTGTTTCTGGAACTTGGATTTGTCTGTTTCGGTGGCGCCGGCAATCGAAAGCACTCCGGAATTGGCACTGCCGTCACCAGCATAGGTCACGGCTGACACCCCAGCGGGGACTGACGTTGTGACTGGCGTGCGGGTGGTGAGGTTGTATTTCCATCCGTGCGTCAGGCGATCCAATATCAGGTTGGTATAGAACAAGGGCTTGCCGGCTGTCCGCCGCAGGGTTGAAGTGGCTGATTCTTTAATGAAGGAAACTTCGCCTTCGCCAACCACTTCGGCCACACCATTGCGAATCCAGACGCCAGTGTAGGAATCGAGTGCAATCGCATAAATGGTGTGGTTGTTGGTGTCTTCAATCGCTTTGGCCAAAATTCCGACTGCCCGGCCAAGCCGTCCGCGCTCGGTGTAGTGGGTTTCAATCACGCAGCCTGGCACAAAAGACAGAAAGTCAGTGTGGATTCCCGACGTGCCGGGGGTGTACCGATCATCCAGCATCGTTGATTTGGCATCGGCCAGGACATCGGCTGAGATTGTGTCATAGCCGCCGCTAAAGCAATATTCAGCCTGACTCATCGCTCCGGCGCTGGTACCACCAATCGCGCCGCCACGTCCGATGACGGTGCGGATGTGTGTTTCGAGCAGTGTATTGTTCCATTCGTCATAGTATACGCCCTGGTCGCCACCTTTGATAAAAACCACATCGGCATTGGCAATCTCGCCGACTTTGGCTGACGAGCCGGCATCAGTTCGATTTTGAACCGTATACTGTTTGGCCTGAACCGTGACACCCAGCGTAGTGCCGATCCACTGAAAATATCCTTCGATAAATGCCGCCTGATCAGCCGGATCCGAAGTCAGAATGGCAACTTTGATGATTCCGTCGCCATTTTTGTCGCCATTTTCAACCAGCTTTTTATAAAGCTGATACGACCAGGCCGTTTGATCGCCTTGATCGCCTTCAGCCCCGCCGCCGGCAATGACCACGGTGCCTTGACCATAGACTGTGCCGCTCATCAAGACAAACAGCCCACACACCAAACTAAAAAGCGCCAGATACTTTTTCATGAGAACCCTCACGTACATTGAAACTAAGCACCCGGCATCGTGAGCCAGATGCAGCGCAGTTGGTCGTTGCCTTTGAAGAAGCAGGGATTGATTCTCCAACGGCGAAATATTTAATTAGTATTGATTGTTACAGTGAAGAGAAAAAGAGGTAATAGATGTTACAAGCGTATCCAGATCTGAATAACTTGTCAACAATTTGTTACAGGAATGAGACAAAATTTTTTTCGGGGTGAAAGCTGTGGGCTACAGAATCGTGAAAATGCAAAAAGGGCACAGCGAACTGTGCCCTTGAGAGGTTGTTCAGGATATCAATGGGTCACCAGTTCATTTCGCCGTCTCTGAACTCTGAACCTGTGACTGTTGATAGCTCTGGATGATGGCTGACAGGCGGCCCGATTTGAGTGATTCGTCCAATGCTTTGACCACTGCCGGGTCATACCGGGTTCCAGAAAAAGTGTAGATCCGCGATACCGCAAAATCAGGTTCCATGGCCCGCTGGTAGGGGCGATTGGTTGTCATGGCATCAAATGTATCGGCCACGCTGATGATGCGGGCCATCATTGGAATTTGATCGCCTCTCAGACCCAACGGATAGCCTTTTCCGTCCATGCATTCGTGGTGATAGTACATGCCTGGGACATATTTTTTCATTTGTGGAATTTGCGACATGATATTGGCACCCTTTTGCGGGTGGCCTTTCATAATCGTGTATTCCTCATCGGTCAATGCGGCTGGTTTTTTCAAAATGCGGTCTTCAATGCCAATTTTGCCTACATCATGCAGGATAGCCGCGATGCGAATGTCTTCGATTTCCTCCGGGTTCATGCCCATGTATTCAGCAATCAAGACCGAATATTGCATCACGCGTTCAGAGTGCCCTCGGGTGTAAGGGTCTTTTCCGTCAATTGCTTCAGCCAGGGCGCGGACTGTTCCGAGAAAGAGTTGCCGGTTTTCATTTGCCGCAAATTTCAAGTCGTTGATATAGCGCTGGATTTGCTCAGCCATTGAGTTGAAGGCATCGGCCAGTTGACCAATTTCTGATTGGGTATTGACGTGGATGCGTTTTGAAAACTCGCCGGTGGCAATTGCCCGAGCACCTTCCGCCAGTTTCTTGACCGGGAGGGTGACCCAGAAAGCGAGTAAGACCCCAATTCCAACCGCAATGACAGCAATCACCACGCTAATTTTCACTGCCTGCCGAATCATGATCGGTACGGATGGGTAGGCTGATTCTTCATTGATGACTGAAATGACACCCAGTTTGATATCTTTACTCAGGGCGACGGTGTTGAAACTCCCCAGCATCGAGAACTTTTCACCGTTCAGGTTGAGTTCAAACTGCTCAGCCTGATTTGCCAGGTCTTTATTTTGAATCCACGATTGCACAATGCCCCAGCTATTGACATCAGGTTTGCTATAGACCATCTCGCGGTCCGGGTGCACCACCACCATTCCTTTTTCATTCACGACAAACACAATCCGATTGCCATCCTTGAGCATTTTCTGATTAGTTTTGCCACGTACCGGCGGGTTCACATAGCGGAAGACTGGTTCCATGCTGGCCACGGCAATCACCACCGATGGAATTTCACCCTCGCGAAAGGCAATCACGGGTTCCGCCATCGAAATCGCTGATTCATTGCTTGATTGAAAGGAAATCGGTTCACTCAGGTAGGGTTCGTTCGGTTTTTGAGTCAATTTGGAGACCGTGTTGGCAATGACCTGTCCAGCCTCTTCGTTATTGATCCGATTTGGGTCAAACGCAAAGGCACCCTGACCTTCCAGGTTTGTCAGCGGGATAATGCAAATCAGAACCAGATTGGGATCAGCCGTCAGAAATCGCTGCAGACGGAGATTTTGCTCTGCACGTGTTTGTTTGAAGAGTTCGGCAATTCCATTGGAGGCTTCCAGGGCCTGGGCGATGCCAGCAATCTGGTCGCGATGCCCATTGACATAGGTCTCGACTTGATTGGCGACGTCTTCAGTGACCTGGATTTGTGAGAACCGTTCGGCACTGCGTACGGCTTCACGGTTAATCTCGACCAGTTGCCACACCACAATCACCAGCGGTATAAACACCAGCGATAAGACAACGCCGAGAATGGTGTAGAGAATTTTGGTTGGCTTCTTTTTATTCGCCACACGTCACCTCACATCCTGACTTGATTTGCGGGGCAGGGAAAGTGATCGAGTTCAGGGCAACACCTGCCTGACTCCAGATTGCTTTGCGATAACTTCTGAAAATTCGATTTGATATGGTACTGAAAGAAGTGGGCAGTGTAGCACACCTGCTCAAGGCTTTGCTCTGGGGACTTTCCGAACAGAATGAAGAATGAAGAATGAAGAATGAAGAATGAAGAATGAAGAATGAAGA
>DAOQNB010000261.1:0-7447 GCA_035335845.1 Acidobacteriota bacterium
AAGGCTTTGGAGGTGCAAATCATCAAGAATAACAGATTCTCTGAAGGCTCGACCACAAGCAAAAAGCAAATATGTATCAAATAAATCAAGACATACCTCTTCATTTGATACATCTAAATTATGTTTTTTCATTAACTGATTAAACCCTATAATTGGATCATTAAAACCGGACAGTAAGTAGAGTTCTTTCGTTTTTTTATTACAGGCGAACGTCCAGTTTGGAGCTCCGCCAAGAAAAACAGTCTCACTGATTATTTCATTATCCTTGATTTCAAATGTTGCTGGAGTAACTTCATAGAATTTTAAATCCAACTCTAAGTCTTTATCAGAATGACCGGTTACTTTTTGGAACAGGATATAATGCTCACTCAACGAGGGATTCTCAACACAATGAAATGCCATCTGTGGATAGTCTGGTGGATATTCTGACTGGAGGATAGTCCTAATTTCTTTGGGTAGCGAAACATTATTTTGATCAATCTGAGCTGAGGTTGATAAAGTAGGCAGATAAAAAGAATAAAAACTCATTATGAGCGTAAATAAAATAGTAGATTTTGTATGAAATATGTTTTGGTTCATAACAGCTTTCCAGTTGGTGGATGTTGTATTGAGCTTCATAAAAAGAACTTCACAGAAACTATTTCCGTCTGATAATGCAGTTTATGTTATCGAAAACTCAGAAAACTCAAAAGCCACTCTTTCCAGGGTGATCGCTTTGCCTGATACCTGGCTTTTTGATCTCGCTTTCGGGCAAAACTCTGACAGGCAATATCCAGGCCCACCAAATCAATCTGGTCAAGCGCCGCGATCTCCGTTTCAGATAACCCTGCCTGCCGGGCTACCTGTTGCGGATTCAACAGAAATAACTCGCAATAGTGGGCATCGGCATACAGTCGAGCAACAAAAGCTTCAAAGCGTTCACTGGACATAGTGGAATGAAGAATTGAGAATGAAGAATGAAGAATGAAGAATTGAGAATGAAGAATGAAGAATGAAGAATGAAGAATGAAGAATGAAGAAAGTGCTTCGTACCTGGTGCTTAGTACTTTGGAACCAATACCTTCCAAGAACCAAGAACCAAGAACCAAGAACCAAAAACCAAGAACCAAAAACCAAGAACCAAAAACCAAGAACCAAAAACCAAGCACCAGGTACGAAGCACCATGTTTCTTTTAGATTTGCGTTTTTGCGTTGCGGCCCAAACGGAGGGCCTTTCGGGCTTGTTGAAGCTGATCCAACAAAACTGGAAATGGTGGAAACGCACCATCGCGTTCAAGCGTGACTGTCAGCGCATGACGGGTTCGTTGTGCAACTTTGGAAAGCAGATCATAAACCACATTTGGAACATCATGAAGATGATCGTCCAGGAGTCTTCGCCCGCTGGTTTTATTCGCTGAAATCCAGCGCCCTCCAGCCAGATGAATGCTATGAACTCGTTCAAGCGGAAGTTGATGCAGCGCTTCAACCGGATCAAAGTCAAAGTTGACGGCATTGGCATACAGGTTGTGCAAATCCAGGAGCATCCCGTTTGGGGTTTGGGAAAGGATGCCGTTGAGCCACTCGACTTCGGTCATCTGGCTGCCAGGAGGATCAATCAGCGTGGCGATGTTTTCCACCAGCGGTGCGGTACCAACGATCCGGCGGGCCTGTTCCAGATTGGCCAGCGTGCCTTCGATATTGGCTTCGGTTCGCGGAGGCGCCGCCAGATGACCAATTTCGACGCCTCCGGCCCGGACAAACGCCAGATGTTCAGACCAGAACTCAGGCTCAAGTTCATTGACCAGCCGGGCCATCTGGTCAAGTCGTCTGGTTTCAACCGGTGCAATCGAAGCCAGGCCAAGTGAAACCCCGTGCAGGACAACCGGCACCTGAGCTGCCAGTGTTCGCAGTGCCCGAATATCAGCTTTTGGCGCCGAAAAATAATCATCGGCAATGACCTCGACCACATCAATCTGATCGAGGTTTCCAAGTATTTCAGGAGCTAATTCGGGTCTCCAGCCAAGGCCAACACGATTTGGTTTCATAGAATTGAGCAAAAGTTTGAGGTTAACTGCCGCCGCATCCGCCGCATCCGCCGCCACCACCGCAACTGCTGCCACCACCACAACTGCTGCCGCCGCCACAACTGCTACCACTGCCACAACTGCTGCTCGAAGACCCGCAACTTGAGATACTGCTCCCACAGCTCGAAGCGGTACTGGTTGGATTGGCCGCCTGGGGGTAGAATTTTTGAGCCAGAACCAGACTGGTTGGCGGGAGGGCTGCCAGCCCAAAAACGGACGCCAGCATGACCTCATTCTTATTCCCGGGCTGGTTTCTGCCAGAATTGCGGGCAGATTGATACAGTTTTTTCAGGTCTTTCAGCACCTGGTCACCTAACCCAGTTCGTCTTGGAAAGGAAGTTTTGACCAGCACCATCGAAAACCCAATGGCGAGCAGCACCAGAAACAAAATATTGGTGTGACCCGTGGCCAGGGCATAAACAATCTTGAGACCGGCCAAACCAATCAGGACTGAAAATGCTGCTCCAAATTGAATTCGGCGTGCCCGGCGCACCGATTGATTGGGCAGTAACCCAAGCTGCTCCAGCCAGTCATTTAAATAGAGACAGGCTCTGGTAAGTTGAGTGTTGTCAAAAATTGAAGTTGGGCCGTTGGATTCCTGGAACCAGACCAGGAGAGAGGCTTCGATCTGAGTCTGAGGTTTGGTCTTTGCGGCAGGATTGGCCTGGATCAAGGTGTAAATATCTGATGAATCAACCGTCACTTTCTCAACCAGGAGTTTTCGGGTTAACAGCTCAACCGTGGCGATGCGCAGGGCTTCTGGCGCCCCACCACGCAGATAAGCAATTAAATATGGGTCTTGAAAATCCAGTTTTGGGGTTTGGCCGCTTTCCCGACGGTGGCGTACCCAGACATTCCCCACACAGACGCCAATGCCTGCTGCCAGATAAAACCCGAGAAACTGGATGCCAGGTTTGGAAATCAGCAGTGCCGTGACACAGAGAAACAGAACTCCGGCCAGAATGATCAGGGCATTGGCCATCAATTTCGATTGAACAGGTTGAGGAGCTAATTTGGGTGATGTCTGACAGTGTGGACAGGGTTGGGAAAGGGGTTGAAGTGAACCGCAACGTGGGCAGGTTGTGGTTTGTGGTGTCGGTCTGGCGGCAACTTTTGACATAAGAACCTCCTTGGTTGGTAAAGGTTGTTGCCGGTTCAAGGGAACGCTTTCAGAGGCGTTTGGTGTGGTACGGTGCCCACGTAAACGGGATGTTACATCTCAGAGCGTGGCAGCGAAGTGTTTCAGCTTTGATTCCCAATTTTGATCTGTCAACCCTGGACCCTGTATTTTCACTACTTCGCTCATTTTGGAGTTGACACACGGGTCAAAAACAGTATACTTAACGCTGTTAAGTAAATTTTCTTTGTTTTTCGAAATGATGCGAGGAAGTTGAGTTCGATATGGGTGTGAAAGAACGTCGGCAACGTGAAAAAGAATCTCTGCGCCAGGAAATCCTGGACGCCGCCCGCGAACTATTTGCCGCTGAAGGCTATGACAATGTCTCCATGCGCAAGATTGCCGAAAAGATCGAATACACCCCAACCACAATCTACCTCTATTTTCAGGATAAAGCCGAACTGCTCTATGGCATTTGTCAGGAAATGTTTGGCGAACTGATTCAGTCCTACAGCAAGCTGGGTGAATTGGAACCGGATCCGGTTTCGGCTCTGAAACGGGGATTGCGCATTTATATTGATTTTGGATTGTCGCATCCGAATCACTACAAGGTGGTTTTCAGCGGGATGAACCACAATTGTGATTTTGAGAAACGCTTCCCGTTTGAACAGTCCCTTGGGCACGAAGCTTTCAGCTATCTGGTCGGAATTGTTCAGGCGTGTATTGACCAGAAGGTTTTCCGCCCGGTTGATGTCGCCACCGCCAGTCAAACGATCTGGGCGGCACTCCACGGGCTGGTGGTGCTGTTAATTGACCATCAGGATTTCCCCTGGGTGGATCGCGAACAACTCATCAACCATTTGATTGATACTCTGGTCAACGGCTTAAAAGCCTGATTTTTTTTGCCTTCTTGCTTAACACTGTTAAGCATCTTTTTTGCGTTAAACGAACGAGGTACTTCCGAATGAGACGGCTCTCCTGGCGCAACTTAATCCACGATAAAGTTCGGTTTGGCGTGACTCTGACGGGTGTGGTGTTTGCCGTGATTCTGGTGGCGATTCAAGTTGGGCTGCTGGTTGGGTTTAGCCGGGCCACCTCAGACATCATCCATCATTCGGGAGCTGACCTTTGGATTCGATCCAAGGATGTTCCGTATATCGAAGTCGGGGTTGTGTTTAGCGAACGCAAACTCTATCAGGCACGTGCGGTGCCAGGTGTTCAGTGGGCTGAGAAATTCATTCTGCAGTTTATTGATTGGAAACGTCCGGATGGTTCAAATGAAGGCGGGATGGTGCTTGGATTCAACCCGGATCGTCCACTTGGCGGCCCGTGGAATCTCACCGCCGGCCAAATCGAAGACCTGAAAGCAGATGACACCATCATCATTGACGAACTCTATCAAGAAAAACTGGGAGTAACTCATCTCGGCCAGGTGGTTGAAATCAATAATCGTCGGGCCAAAGTGGTTGGGTTTACCCGAGGGATTCGGACCTTTACCACATCGCCGGCCATTTTTACGTCATTTAAAAACGCACTCAATTACGCCAATTTTCGCGAAGACCAGACGCAGTACATTCTGGTCAAAGTCGCACCCGGATATGACGTCGAGCAGGTTCGGCGTGAACTTGGGTTGCGGATCAAAGACGTGGATATTTCAACGGCTGCCGAATTTGGCCAAATGACCCGTGATTACTGGCTATTTAGCACCGGTGCTGGGGTCACCGTGATTGTGGCGGCCATTTTGGGATTGATTGTCGGCGTGGTGGTGGTCGCTCAGACGATTTATGCCTCAACCGTTGATCACCTCAAAGAATACGGCACCCTCAAGGCCATGGGCGCCGACAACAGCTATATCTATCGAGTCATTATTGAACAGGCTGTCATCAGTGCCGTCATTGGATATGTGCTTGGAATTTCAGTCAGTTTGTTCGTCGTCCAGGTCAGTCAAAGCGGAGTCACCGCGATTTTTATGCCCTGGCAGGTGGGCCTCGGTCTGTTTGTCCTCACGCTAATGATGTGCATTGGAGCTTCAATTGTTTCCATTAAAAAAGTCACCCAGATTGACCCGGCAATGGTCTTTAAGGGCTGAAAAACCAGGGCGGAAGACATCGGGCTTGGGGCTGAAGACTCCGGGCTCAGGGTATTGAACCCGTTTTCTTCAGCCCCGAGCTTGCGAGTCTTCAGCCCCAAGCCCCAAGCCCTAAGCTGAACCCTAAAAACTATGCAACACGCAATTTCAGTTGAACACATCACAAAAACCTATTCGAGCGGTGCCAGTGCCGTTTACGCGCTCCACGAAGTCTCAATGAACGTTGTTCCAGGTGAACTGGTGTTGATGATGGGGCCGTCTGGGAGCGGGAAGACCACGCTGCTGTCAATTATGGGCTGTATTTTGACGCCAACATCTGGGCGCATCTGGATCAACGGACAGAACGTGTCGGCGCTCTCTGATTCGCTGCTTCCCAAAGTGCGCCGGTCACACATTGGGTTTATTTTTCAAGGATTTAATTTGTTCCCGGCCTTAAATGTCGGTGAAAACGTAGAAGTCGCCCTTGATCTGAAAGGGATTCGTGGCAGTACAGCACGCCGGATTTCCCAGGAATTGCTCGACCGGGTTGGCCTGGCTGACAAATTGTATTCGTATCCGGCTGATCTTTCCGGCGGACAGAAACAGCGTGTTGCCATTGCCCGCGCCCTGGCCGGAGACCCGGATATCATTCTGGCGGATGAACCCACGGCGGCGCTCGATAGCACCAGCGGCCAGACCGTGATGGAAATGTTGCGCGAACTGGCCCACGAACGGGGACGCGCCGTGGTCATTGTGACCCACGATAATCGGATTTTGCACTATGCGGACCGGATGGTTCGAATTGAAGACGGCAAACTCAAGGAAATTCCAACCCAAAACATCCGGGTGGAAGGCATTGGGCTGAAAAACCAGGGTTGAAGATTCGCAAGCTCAGGGCTGAAGACTTAGGGTTAAAGAAATCTTGTATTTTGACCCCAAGCCCACTTTCTTCAGCCCCAGGCCCTGAGCTTGCGAATCTTCAACCCAAGATTTAGGAGAAGAGTATGCGAAAGAATCTATTCGTGGCGATGGTTTCAGTGGCGATGGTCGGCAGTCTGGCCTTAACCGGATATGCTGTGAAACTGGTTGAACCTGGAAAAGCTTTTGAAGCCGCGACGACCACCACAGAAAAATCACCTGCCAATCTCGTTCCAGGTTCGGGGCGGATTGAACCGCGTTCTGAAGAAATCAAAATCAGTTCGCAGGTCAGCGGAAAATTGAAATCCGTGCTGGTCGAAGAAGGTGATTTGATCGAAAAAGGTCAGGTGCTGGCTGAACTTGAGAACGCTGATTTTGTGGCGCTGGTGGCTTCGGCCCAGGCCCGGCTCCGCATTCGCGAAGCCGAATTGCTCAAGCTCAAAAATGGTTCGCGAACCGAAGAGCGCCGCGAAGCCCAGGCCAATGTTCGCGAAGCCGAAGCTCAGGTTGCGAATGCCAGACTTGAATACGAACGCAAACAAAAGCTCCTGGCCGAAGGGTTTATTGCGCGCCACGACGTAGACACACTGGATCGAAATTACCAGGTGGCCCAGGCCCGGCTCGAAGCCCTTCGCGAACGAATGAACCTGATTGAAACCCAAACTCGGGCTGAAGATCTGGCTCGGGCCGAGGCTGAAGTCCAACTGGCTCAGGCTGAAGTGCAGGAAGCCCAGGCCCGGCTGGCCAAAACGATTATTCGCTCGCCGATTTCCGGAATCGTTCTTCGCAAACATCTGCACATTGGTGAAAGTGTTTCCGACACCAACCCAAATCCGATTGTGACCATTTCAGATCGACTGGCCCAGCGTGTTCGGGTTGATATTGATGAATCTGACGTGGCCAAAGTCAAACTGGGACAAAAAGCCTATGTCACCGCTGATGCGTTTGGAGAAAAACAATTTTACGGGAAAGTCGTCCAGGTTGGGCAAATCTTAGGCAAGAAAAACATTCGGACCGAAGAACCAACCGAGCGCGTGGATACCAAAATCCTCGAAGTCCTGATTGAACTCGAACCAGACACCCGGTTGCCCCTGGGATTGCGGGTCAATGCCTTTCTCATCGCAGAAAATCAATAGTCTCACCACAGAGGCCACAGAGGATCGCAGAGGCTTCAAAAATGGGGGTTCCTCTGTGTTCCTCTGTGGCCTCTGTGGTGAAAAATTCATTAGAATAATTCGCCGTTTAAAACTGGAACATGTTCAGTCAAAATCACTGGTTCGA
>DAOQNB010000262.1:0-7420 GCA_035335845.1 Acidobacteriota bacterium
ATCCCCCACAACCAGAACTGGAAAAGAAGGCGACACTTCAAAGGTCAGCTCAATGCCTTTGGTTCGAGCCCGCCCCTGCATCATGTCTTTTAAGTTTTTCAGCATCTGGCGCGGATCAAATGTCTGACTGGTCAATACCAGCTTTCCGGCTTCGATTTTGGAGAGCGATAAAATATCGCTGATCAAATTCAGCAGGTGCTCGCCGCTACGCATAATGGTCTCGATATTTCGCCGGTGTTCCAGGGATTGATGTGGGTCACGACTCAGGAGCTGGGCAAACCCAATGATTGCATTAAGCGGCGTGCGCAACTCGTGGCTCATATTCGACAAAAACATCGTTTTGGCCTGATTGGCACGGCGCAGTTCATTTTCAATCATATCGCCATGTTCAGCGGTGGTTTGCAGAATGATTTCCAGGTCGGTATTTTTTTTGGAAACGACTTCGAGCACAGATTGCAGCGTGAGTTCCGCGCGTTCGCGTTCGAGAATTTCATTCTGGAGCTGATCTTCAATAATGTCGCCGTGTTCAGCCGTGGTTTCGAGCGCAATTTGCAACCCTTCGTTTTGCTGTTTCAAGCGCACGACTTCCTGGCGCAACGCCTCAACCTCGCGTTGCAATACCAGTTCACGGTCCGTGGCTGCTGGATAAATCGGCTCGCTCATATAAATTCCAGTGTCATGGCTGGCAGCAACCGTTTGAGGTTTCGCAGTGATTTGGTTTGCCACAAAATTTTTTCCGACCCCCGGACAATAAGCTGTAAATCTCCTTTTTCACGAACTTTGATCACAAACATAGATAACATGCTAATGCCGGAGCTGTTTAAAAATTGAAGCTGGCTGAGGTCAACCGTTACTTTTGGATGGGCTGCCGTGACGCCAAACAGCAGCAAATCCATAATTTCCTGATACCCGTCCACACCATCCAGCCGTAAAAACCCTTTACAAAACACGGTGTTGAGCGCCGGGTCAAACCAAACCTGGTAATCATTGTTTTTTAATTCCAACGTTGACATGTGTGGTGATTCCTTGTCTTCAATAAACCTGGACCAGGTGAAGATGGCATTCCTGATCAAGTTCTGCAATTGATGTACCAGCCAGAAGAACTATACCGGAAGCAAAACCATGGTTGTTACCCGGTACAGGTCAGAGGCCTCAACCGGGTCAACTTTCAACCCCAGCGTGGCGCCATAGTCGTTTAAAATGGTCAGCAACCCCATTTGTGATACACCATCATTGGTCGCGATTCGCTCCAGGTGCTGACCATATAACTCGTCAATATCGCTGGTCAGCAGTTTTTTGACATAGTCACTATAAATCTGCCCGCTTGCTTGATCAGTGTAGTTTGAGACCAGAAAAACCAGCTTCTCATCATAGAGATAGAGTGAAATACTCACTGGGAATTTGGCTGATTCCTCGTTATATTTCATCGCATTTTCGAGCAACTCATTGGCAATGTAGCTCACCGAGCCTTTGATAGTCTCCGGCTTGCCAATTTTGTCTTCCGGCAGTTCATCCCCTGGAAAGAACGTGGCAAAATAATCCCCGAGAAAATCGGCTGACAGACCATAATTGCGCCATCGTTGTTTGCGAGGTGCAAATCCGGGTGAAAAATTGATCGTCAGGTGCTCGTCAGTGGCGGGGAGTTTTTCCAGAAAAGCTCCAATTGGCTCACAATTCAGCGAATCACTCATATCCGGCAATCCTCGATGCAAACATTTGGGGGTTAGGGGTTAAGGGTTAGGGGTTAGGGATTAGGGATTAGGGATTAGGGATTAGGGGTTAGGGGTTAGGAGAGATATCTTTTCCAACATGGTATGACAAGAAAACCGGGTTATACCATTTTGGAATGAACGCCTCGTATTATAGGAAGGCTAATCCATTGAAAAAACTGTATTTCCCTGAACCATGAACCCGATACCCTGAACCCTAAGTGGTATTAGCATTGGGAAAAGTAGCCTGGGGAAAATCTGATTACTGTCTGTTATTGCTTTAGCATATATCTGACAGGCCCGCCAAGCCTTTCATTCCAGTTGGGCTCCGGCAATCCGCTCACAGGTGCGAGGTGTTCAGGTCGGCTGACTTTTTCTTCATGATCAGCAGGGTGAGATCGTCGAAGATCTTCTGTGAGCCGATAAATGCTTTAACATCAGCAATTACCTGCTGCTGGAGTTCAACTGCCGAAGCCTCGCGATGAGCTATCAGGACGGCACACAGCCGGTCTATTCCGTACTGTTCCTGGTCGGAATTGACTGCCTCTGTAATGCCGTCGGTATACATCACCAGCACGTCTCCGCCTGCCAGTTCAATATCAAGTTGTGCCACAAAGGGTGAAATATCCGGTTCGATTCCAAGCGGAAACCCAAGTTCAAAGGTGTCAATTTTTTCAACCTGCCCAGAATGGCGCACCACAAGCACATCTTCGTGCTGGCCGCTGAGTCGAAACACCCCGGCTTGATATTCCAGGAGCGCAAACGTCATGTTGCGGGCGCTTCGCATCCGGTGAGTATTTTCATAAATCACCCGGTTAATGGTGTTCATAAATTTCACCGGGTCGGTTTCATTGTTGACCAGCAGGGTTCGCACCGCTGTTTGGGCCATCATCATGACCACGCCGCTTTCCAGCCCATGCCCGGTGACATCGCCAATCCCGATCTTGATCCGTCCGTTGTGTTGCAGGACATCATAATAATCGCCCCCAACTTCATCCGCCGGTTCCATAAACCCGGCGATGTCGAGGTCCCCAATAGTCTGGATCTCGGCCTCCCTGGGTAAAAGCATTTGTTGTAGTTGCCGCGTGACTTCAAGTTCGGCGCCCATGCGGAGATTTTCGGCCTTGAGTTGCTGGTTGAGGGTTTCAATTTCCTGAAAGGCAGCCTGGAGTTCGGCAGTTCGCAAAACCACACGCGCTTCGAGATCTTCGTTCATTTGTTCCAGTGCCTGAAATGACGCCTGTAATTGCGCGGCCATGGTATTAAATGCCTGGCCAAGCACCCCCAGTTCATTGCGGTCAGGAATGTGAACCTGCACCTCCAGGTTTCCATCCCGGATTCGCTGGGCGGCATGGGTCAGGCGTTGAAAAGGCACCACGACGCGCTGGGCAAACAGGAACCCAACCCCGGTGGCACCGATCACTGCGACCAGTAAACTGAGCCCCATGGTGAGAATTTGCCGTCGAACCGGGGCATAGGCTTCGGCGGTGGGGAGTTCAACCACCACCAGCCAGTTGACATTGCGGACCGGGGCCACGGCGCCCAGGACCTCAGCGTCATAGAGGCCATGATAGACAGCCAGTGATCTGGCTTTGGTAATGGTGAGATCCTGGAGAAAGAAAAGCCGTGAAACGTCTTCCAGGTGAATCTTTTGCCCGGTGGTGCCTTTGCGTGAAATCAACCGGTTTCGAGCGTCAACCACATAGGTATAGCCGGTGCGGCCAACTTCGGTCTGAGAGGTAACAAAGTTCAGAAATTTGAGGTTGATCCGGGCCAGTAATACCCCATCCACGCTATCCTGGGCATTGCGAATCGGCACCGCAAACGTCGTCACGGGCTGGTTGAGGTCTGGGTCAATCGTGACATCGGCCACAAAATCTTCGTGCTTGAGGAACGTGCGGATAAACAGCGAGGAATTCCGCATGGGTTCTGGTTTGGCACCGCCATAGGGACTCACTGATGACTGGACGTTTCCTTCGCGATCCAGGATGGCAATCAACTCATACGCCTGATTATGCCGGGCAAGCCCCTCAAGCATCGTTTGTTTGGTCTCGGTGGGTAAATCCGTGAGTCCCCGAACCCTGGCCAGGTAATTTAATTTTCTCAGCAAATCATCGAGATAGGCATCAATCGTTTCAGCCGCAACCCGTGATCGTTCGCGCTGCAAGCTGTTGGTTTCCTGAATCAGCGTTTGAAAACTGGAGTAAATCAGCAAGCTGCCCGTCACCAGCAGGGCCAGCGCCACAATCACCACCAGTCCAAACCGCAACTGGTTGGCAATTGACGACCAGGGATTGATCGAGACCGCTAACGGTGAAGGTTGAACCGATTGTGGCATCAGTTTCCCTGGACCTCGCTCGAAAGCGCACCGATTTCAGTGCTGATGTTGAGTGAACCCGTCAAAATATCGGTTTGCACTTTGTGAAACACAGCCTCTTCCGCCGGACGCACCGTACCTCGAAAGGGGGCAAAACGCAAAATATCTTCGCGCATTCCAAACTTGTACTGTTTCCCCTCCCAGCGTCCCAATTGAACCAGCGTTGCGGCTTTGAGCAGGAGCAACGGCACATTGTCAATCACACTCGTCAGCACCCGACCCGGAGCAATATCAGACTGATCCTGATTGTGGCCAATCACATACACACCATCCAGTTTGGTGACCTCACGAATCGCCATCAGCCCTGGGGCATCCGCATTGATCAACAAAATATCGTACCCATCTCGGGCCAGGCCCAGGGCGGTGTCTCTGGCCTTGTTTGGATCAAACCAGGTCTGAAGGTAGGCTATTTTGACCTGGATCTCAGGCTTGATGGATTTGGCGCCAATCTCAAAGAGTTTGCCCTCTTCGACATAACTTGGATAATCAAACCCGGCGATGTAAGCCACTTTATTGGACCGAGTATGCAGGGCAGCAAGCACTCCGGAAAGATATCCGGATTCCTCAAACCGAAAAGCAACCGCACCCAGGTTGCTGTTATTTCCCGCGTAGGTTCCAGAGAGTGCAAATCGAGTCCGGGGAAATTCGCGAGCCACGCTTTCGGCAATCGGGACAAACTCCCCGCCGTGCAAAATCACGAGATCAAACCCGGATGCGGCAAACCGATGGGCGGCCTCACGCGAACGAACTGCAAGCTCAGGACCTTCAAGCCGCTCAACAAACGCCGTTTCAGCTTTGAATTCTTGCTCGATGAGTTTGAGCCCTTCATAGCCAGACTGATTCCAGGCTTTATCGTTGGCAGGTCCGGGCAACAAAATGGCAACTTTGAAGTCACTCCGCGCGGTGGTCAGTTCCACAGGTGGAGTTTCCCCCACCAGCCAGCATCCGTTCAGTAAGAAAACGGCCATGCCAATCAGCCACCAGGTCAGGCAAGAAACTCTTTTCTTCATTCCAGTTTTCCCTCTGAGTCTGCCCCAGTGAGCCGCCAGGTCAGCGGTTCATATCATTTCGGTCAAAAGCTCTTTCCGAGGCCGTGGAATGACAACTTTATTGACCAGCAGTCCTTTGGCCCCCAAAACGGCGGCCCCGGCTGAAACTGCTGCCTGCACCGCAGCCACCGTCCCGGTCATCGTCACAAAGGCTTTCCCTCCAAGCGCCATCGCCAGCCGGATTTCGAGCAACCGAACATCCGCCGTTTTGGCTGCGGCATCGGCGGCTTCAATCAGCGACGCCACTGAAAAAGATTCAAGGATGCCCAACGCTTCCAGTTCGCCATATTGATTGGAACCATAAATCGCCGGAAAGACTGATTCATGCACATTCGGAATAATAAAGGTATCAACCAGATAGCCACGAGCGACTTCGCAACCGGCCTGGACGCTGGCGGTGACTTCGGCGACGTTTCCCTTCACCATCGTCATGTATTTACCAGAACAAATCGAACGCGCCAGCAGCAACTCAACACCTGCCGCTTTCAACATCGTGTCGACCACCAGATAACCGCACGCAATGCTGGTTAATTCGATGAGACCAATCGAGTTTACTTTCATGATTTTACGGTTCCTTTTGATTTCAAAGGGGTTCTATCAGTTTCGGGCTGAAGACATTGGGCTTGGGGCTGAAAACTCGCAAGCTCGGGGCTGAAGACATTGGGCTTGGGGCTGAGGGCTGAAAACTCGCAAGCTCGGGGCTGAAGACATTGGGTTTAATACCCTGAGCCCGTTTTCTTCAGCCCCAAGCCCTCTTTGGGCTGAAGACATTGGGCTTGGGGCTGAGGGCTGAAAACTCGCAAGCTCGGGGCTGAAGACATTGGGTTTAATACCCTGAGCCCGTTTTCTTCAGCCCTCAGCCCTCAGCCCTGGATTTCTCAGCTCCTGACTTTCTCAATCACAACGTTTGTGCTGATTTCAGTGATAACGCCGGAAATGCTGGCGTGAATGCGGGCGCCGAGCTTTCCAGGCGGGATATCGGCAATCAGTTGGCCGGCACTGACGTGGTGTCCCACTGAAACAACCGGCACGGCAGGAGCGCCCATATGCTGGGTGAGCGGAATCTCCACCCGGGCCGGGTCAATCGCCTGAAATTTGAATTCGGTGTGGTGATCGTATTCGGTGACCCCGAGGCGGTTCATCAACTGTTTGATCGGCGTCCGGCGGTATTCATACATCGGATGCGGCGTTACCTGGCGATTTCCCTGCCAGGGGATGCCCTGGGCTTTCAGATCGCGCTTACCTTTGTCACAGGCTTCTTTTGGGAAGAGATACTCTGGACAGGCATAGAGCGTGCAGAGTCCGCAGGCGCAGCATAACTGGGCAAACTGATTCCAGATATTTTCACCCGTGGCGGTAAATCCAAGGCTGCGCATCACCTTATGCGGTTGGACATCATAGCCGAGCATATACCGGGGACAGAGTTCGGTGCAGTAACTGCACTGGTCACAGGCCGATTTTCCAATCCGGTGCATGCTTTGCTCCGGCTGGGATTTGCGCTGCACCAGCGTGTGATCAGTCGGAAGCACAATCAACCCGGCACAGGTTTTGGTAATCGGCAAATCCAGGTTGAATTCGAGCGCCCCCATCATGATCCCGCTTACAAACACCGCAAAGTCAGGAACCGAAGCCCCACCCGCCAGTTCAATCACATCCCTGAAGCTGGTTCCAATTGGCACAGTACAGGTGACGGGATGGTTGACGGCGCCGGCGACGGTAATGAATTTCTCCGTTACAGGCCGCCCTTGAAACGCGGCGGCGACGTTATAGAGCGTCTCGACGTTATTGACGACCACTCCGACATCGAGCGGGATGCCCTGAGCTGGGATTAACCGGCCTGTGGCTTCATACACCAGGATGTATTCATCGCCCGAAGGGTAAAAGTCGCCCAGTAAATGGATGGTGATGGCGTCAGAGCCAATTGCAGACTGAATGGCCTCAATCGCTTTTTTGTTCTTTTCCTTGATTCCAATGATTCCCTGTGGCGCTCCGGTCGCCGCCATCAGGATTTTGAGTCCGGCCACCACCTGCTCGGGAAAGTTGACCATGACCTCGAAATCCTTGTGGAGCAACGGTTCGCACTCGGCGCCATTGGCAATGACATACTCGACGGTTGAACCGGCTTTGACGTGTGTTGGGAAGCCTGCGCCGCCTGACCCAACCACGCCGCCATCTTTGAGACAATCGGCAATATTCATGATGTTTCTGGATTGATCCTGAGAATGGATTGATCGAACGAATGCAGGCTCAAAGTATTGTACTGCTCAAAAAAACGCAACTTTTTG
>DAOQNB010000263.1:0-7417 GCA_035335845.1 Acidobacteriota bacterium
GTTGTGACCGTCCCCGACGAAAGCTCAATCACGACTGAACCAGGGCTGATGCCGGTGATGACTCCCGCAGCATTGATCGAAGCCACGTCTGGACTCAGGCTTTTGAACGAAACGGCTGCGTCAGGGATCACAACTCCATCTTCATCAAGCACTTGCACCACCAGGGCAACGGTATTGGACGTCAGAGCATTGGGTGTGTTAAGCACAAACGACGCCGGCGAAGTAATCACAATCGAAGCTGGCTCACTCGTATTGGTCTGGCTTCCAGTGCCAACGATAAAGTCCAGACTATTCGAATTTTGCCCACTGCTCGAAGTAACCGTCACTTTGTAGGTCACATCGGTTTGAAATAAAGCCAGGTCTGCATTTTTGATCGCAATTTTGGTGGCTGATTTGATTTTGGCACTGACCACCGTGTCATTAAATTTCACCACGTCACCTGATTGAAACCCGGTGCCCTTGATGACAATTTTAGTTGGGGCAGTGCCCTTTGCAGTTTGAGTCGGTGAAATTGATGAAATGGTTGGGGCTGATTGGGCCCGGACAGTAGCCACCAGTGCTCGATTTCGTTTTGATAACAATGCAGTGTGCGAATAAGTTGGTATCCAAATAGTTGTTAAAACAATGAGATAGGCAAAAAGCAAGCTGAAAATAATTCGACGCATAATAAAAAACCTGAATCTTTTCTAGGCTTAAAATGAGGGATCTGAGCTCAATATTGAAGTTGGAATGGCAGTAAGACGCGCGCTTTATTCTGAAGTCTGAATTATCAAAAGGAACCCAGAAAAATTCAATGGAATTCCGGGGTTTTGGAAAGGATGAGGGATGAGGGATGAGGGATGAAAATAAATCACTCTGTCACTCTGTCACTTTGTCACTTTGTCATCTTATCAGGGTTCCGGGTTTTTGAAATCGGGCGCCGTTCAAAGCAACAGCGCCCTTCCATGTTCGTCCTTTTAGTCTTTTCTGGAACCTGTACTCGTTCAAATCAACCGCAGTTTGCGAAAGAGCCGACCATCCACCGCGGGGTGGATGGCCAGCGCTGTCATCTCGCCGTCTAAATCGGCCTCGCGGAAGTGTTCGCACACAATCCCGTAAGCCCGAACGGTTTCTTCCCAGCGTTGGAGCGACGCTTCGTTTTTGACACCGAGCAGAACCAGCGTGCGGTGATCTTCAACCCAGGAAAAGACCTACGGGTCGCGCCCGTGCCGGCTGACAAATGTCGCCACGGCGTGACACGCCTGGACGGCAACCTGTGACGGCGACAGGTCGCGTCGGACCAGCACATACAGTTTTAAATTGGGCTTATGCTCCACGGTGGCCCTCCTCTGCAATGCGCTGCATCCAGGCTTCGACTTCGGCAAACCGTTCTGGAGTGTGTTCGAGCCGGTTTTTCAGCTTGCGCAGCAACCGATGAGCTTTGATCGCCATCTGGCGTGGATGCTGGGTTTTGCGAACGTGATGGCATAACTGGCCGCTTCGCACGGCTTGAAAAAACGCATCTCGCTCTAAAACATCGCCATTCCCGATTTTCAGCAGATAGCGAGCCGTGAGCAGCACCGAAACCCAGCGTTTGGCAATCTGGTATTCCGCCCAGCGTGGATTTTTTGGCGTGAGATGACCTGTTTTCTTAATGTAAGTCACCTGTTTTCGAGTCCAGAGTGCCGCTTGATTTGGATCTTTAGGCCGTTTGATTCGAAATGATTTGCCGTCAGGTGACACATAAGCCAGAACCGTCACTTCCGCTTCAACTAAATTGGCAAACTTGATTTCGTGAATGGCCGCAGCCTGCTGTTTGATCATAAATTGGATGATATTGACTAAAGTAACCATTGTCGTTTCCTTTCGTGAAACCTCTGAAAAAGAATAAGTTAGCCTCAAGCGAAGGCCAGGAAAATCACGACAATGGCACATCACGGTGGACGAGCTTGCTACAACATGGCAAACCTCCTTTTGAAGAATTGGGGCGGAAGAAAACGGGCTGAGGGCTTGGGGTTGAAGAAAACTGGTTGAAGACATCGGGCTGAAGACGTTGGAATCAGGACATTGAACCCATTTTCTTCTGCCCCGAGCTTGCGAGTCTTCAACCCCAAGCCCCAGGCCCAGGTATGTTCAGCCCTCAATGTGTGAGATGGGAAATCAAGAACG
Source organism: Acidobacteriota bacterium (assembly GCA_035335845.1). Lineage (GTDB taxonomy): Bacteria > Acidobacteriota > Blastocatellia > Chloracidobacteriales > Chloracidobacteriaceae > JACQXX01. The sequence goes on from DAOQNB010000263.1 coordinate 2,149, forward strand.
GTGCAAATCTGACGAAGTTGTTGCAGACAAACACACTGCTCGCCCGGTTGAAGGAAGCCGCATCGCAGAAAAACCACGGCCAGGGGTCGAGCATCGAGGAAATGCAGGAACAGTGATGGGTGAGTAACGTCCTACGTGAAGCGCATGTGTGTTTCTGTAACTCCTTGTTCTGTCAGAACGCGCCCTATGGGATTCGAACCCACAACACAGTGTTTTAGAGACACCTGCTCGGCCATTGAGCTTAGGGCGCTGATTGTGGAGTGGAACGAACTGGACAATAGCGAAAATTTTCGAATTTGACAAAAATTTTTTTGAGAGGCCGTATCTTTTTTGATCTTCCGGGTAATAAGCGAATGTCACGCCATTTCCGATTTGCCGCCGATGATGTGACGTGCTCTCTCATTTCACGCTTTCCTTGATCGTGTGGCAAATCGGCAATGGACGGTACACCGAAATGAAGAATGAAGAATTGGGAATGAAGAATGAAGAAAATAGTACTATTTTGTAATCCTTGTATTATAGAGAGGCTAAATCATTCAAAAACTTGTACTTCCCAATATTTGAGCCATACATGACATAAAACTGTCATTCATTCATCACTGCGAGCAGATACCAGGTATTTGCTTCTACTTCACTATTTTAGCTACTTCCACAATCTTGGAAAACCAGAAACCGGAAAGTACGGAACCCGGACCAGCATACGTCCGCCAACTGCGCGAAGGAGAATTTCACATGCCACTCAATCACTTTGTTGAAACTCATCAAGATTCCTGGTTTGACCGTTTAAAAGAATCCATCAAAAGCGTTGCAACTGGTGCATTTATGTTCCTGATTGCTTTTCCGATTCTGTTTTTTAATGAAAGTAATGCTGTTAAAACCTCCCAGGGACTTTCAGAAGGTGCCGGCTCGGTGGTGAAAGCATCGGCTGATCAGGTAAGCCCGGCCAATGACGGGAAACTGGTTCACGTGACCGGACAGGTCAAAGTCGAACCACCACCAACCGATGTGGACTTTGGTGTCTCGGCCCCGGCAGTCAAACTCCGCCGGGTGGTTGAAATGTATCAATGGAAGGAATATCAGAAATCCGAAAAATCAAAGAACACCGGCGGAAGTTCAACGACGACGACCACCTATGATTACAAACAGGAATGGTCAAGCGATGTGATTAAGTCCAAAGACTTTCGCATTCCTTCCGGTCACGTCAACCCTGAGAAAATGCCATTTGAAAGCGAAACCATCAAAGCTGAATCGGTTACAGTCGGAGCCTTCCAGCTCTCACCTGAACTGGCCGACAAAATGGACAAATTCGAGGCTCTCCCAGCCAATGAAACCGTGCTCAGCCAGATGCCAGCAGCGCTTCGTCAATATGCCAAGGTGTCAAACGGAGCCGTCTACTATGGGAAAAACCCCAACTCGCCTCAAATCGGAGACATGCGCATTTCATTTGAAATCATCAAACCCGCCGTTGTGAGTATTGTTGCCAAACAAAGCCAGGGCAAACTGGCTGTCTTTCAAACCAGTTCCGGCAGCGATATTGCCCTGCTTCAGGTTGGAACCGTCACGCCGGAAGCGATGTTCCAGAGCGCAATGTCAAGTAGCGCAGCGGCGACCTGGGGGTTGCGATTGTTTGGCTGGTTGCTGATGTTTGGTGGAATTATGCTGGTGGTCAAACCGCTGGTCACAATCGCTGATGTGATTCCCTTCCTTGGATCAATTCTGGAATTTGGCCTCAGCATTTTTGCGGCGGTCATTTCGGCAACCCTTTCAATGTTCACCATCGCGCTCGGGTGGTTGTTCTTCCGACCAATGATTGGAATTGCGTTGTTGTTTGTAACAGGACTGCTGGCGGGTGGAGCCGTGTTTATGATGCTTCGCAATCGTTCGGCTCGCCCAGCCTATCCGCAGCAACCACAGTCGGTGCAATATTAAACCGAGGGCTGAAGAATTCGGGCTAAGGGCCTGGGGCTGAGGGTAAAAACCAATTGAATCCAAATAATTTGTATACCCTGAGCCCTTAGCCCCAAGCCCGATGTCTTCAGCCCCACTCATGAGGATTCAAGTATGAAATTTTTGAAATACGGATTGGTTGGTTTAATTATTTTTATTGCTGGTGTTATCGCATTATTTGCCAGGATCAACTCTGATTTTTCAAACGAATATTATTTTCTCGACGTCGTGAATGCGGGCACAACACCAGCAACACTCACAATTTCACAATCGGATGGAAAATGGACGATTGGCGCTGGTGAATCAAAAACCATCAAAGTTGAAAAACAAAAACGGGATGATATTTCCGCCGAACGGACTTTTTCCGTTTCAAACGGCCAGCAAAACCAGACGGTCAAAGGCAGAGTACATTATTCCGGCCATACGGTGCTCGATCTCACCGGTTCGGCCTGCATTGTGGCGGCTGATTACGGGCCACAGTATCGCCCCAAAGACGCGCCCTTCCCACCAGGGGAAAGCGACATCAAAGTTTTAAAAGTCTATAAAGGAAGTCAGGTGTTTGACCCGGCGCCATATGACGCCAACCAGGGCAAATCAGAGTTTTACATCTCGACACCGTTGGGTGACCCGCTCCCGGAAAAAATTCAGATTACCCCTGGCAAAGTTCCTCAACACGTGCGATTGATCAGTGTTCCGTGTGGAATTGTAGATAACCCAAAGGAACTCTATGCGTATCTTAACAAACACTGATTGGGGCTGAAAACATGGGGCTGAGGGCTTGGGGCTAAGGGCTGAAGAACTCGGGCTGAAGATATCGGGCTGAAGAGTTGGGTTAATAATTTTCAATCCCCAGCCCCAAGCCCGTTTTCTTCAGCCCCCAGCCCGTTTTCTTCAGCCCCCAGCCCGATGTTTTCAGCCCCCAAGCCCGTTTCCTTCAGCCCCCAGCCCGATGTTTTCAGCCCCCAGCCCGACGTTCTTCAGCCCGCTGCCTTCATCTTCAACACCACAAAGGTAATATCGTCATCCTGGGGATGATCTCCGGCCCAATCATCTCCAGCTTTGACCAGTTGTCGAATGATTTCATCCGGTGACTGATGCACCAGGGCAGCGAACACTTCTTCGACCTTCGGATAGCCAAAAATGTCATCTTCTGCATTAAAGCGTTCGGGAAATCCATCGCTCATCAAGACCACCACATCCCCTGGTCCAAGTGTCAGTTCCTGTTGCTGATAAGGGAACCTGACCGGGCTCCCCAGTGGCATGCCTTCAACCAAAATCTCCTCAACGGTTTGAGAATCAGCGCGATAGTGCAGGATCGGAGGCATGCCCGCCAGACACACTGTGGCCTGCCAGCCTTTGATTTTCAGCATGCCCATGGCCATATAGAGCGACCGCAGGTTCATTTCTTTGAGCACCCGTGATGATTGTTTGAAGATGTACTCCAGGTCTTCTTCGTGAGCCAGATTGGTAAACAAACTCTTGGCCGCCGTGACCATGGTTCCAGCTTTCAGGCCGTGACCAGTGGCGTCTCCCACCGCCACGGTCAATGTGCCGTCCGCCGACACTTGAAAATCATAATAATCTCCGCCAACTTCAGTGGCTGGCCGCATAAATACCGCAATTTCCAGGTTTTTGAGTTGCGGTACTGATTTAGGCAGCATCAACAGTTGTAACTGACGGGCTTCTTCAAGTTCCTGGGCGCGGCGTTCGTTTTCAGCTTCGATTTTGGCCAATCGGGCTTTTTCCTGTTCGTGTTGGATTCGCAATTCGGCCTGCTGTCGTTCGCTTTCAAGCTGTTGTTCTGAAAGCACTTTCACCTGTTCCAACTGTTGTTCGAGGCTCTGGTTGGTTTGGGCAAAGGTGCGGGCCAGATAAATTGAAATCGAAACAATCACTCCGAACGTCAACCCGTGGACCCGGTCCACCATCGGTGGAACTTCCAGGAGCCCGGCATTGACCAGGGCTTCTTTAAGCGGGTTGAGCGCGACCAGAACCATTGCAATCGCAATAATCCAGCCGCCATCTAGCTTTTGAATCAGGGCTTTGCCAACGATTCGCAGCGATTCAACAGCGGTGAAAAACGAGAGCCCTGTGTATAGCCACAACCCGGCTTGCGAGTTTGGAAATGGAATTCCTGACAGAAGCAGGACACCCCAGGCAGTCAGTACCCACCAGAAATAGCGTGGAATCGGTTGTGAAACCGCCGCATAGAGAAATGCCAGAATGGCCACATTGGTCAGGTCAATCCCAAACCACACCGTAAAAAACAGACCGGCGGTGCCAATGGCGCCCTGATGACCAGTCGCAATCCAGAAAAAAGCCAGCACAATCCAGGCCACACCCAGGGCATACAGGCTGAAATACAAATTGGCCCGCTGTTTTGGATAAAATACAAAGAGCAGCAAATGGAGGATCCCAAATGCTGCAAACACTCCGGCGGTCCCCAGACTGAGACTTGCATTCGAGGTAAAATCTTGCTCCTGCTCAATTTGGGACTGGCCAGCATCTCTCAATTGCATTCGAAATCCGGCGCCATACCCGGTTCGCGAAAGCCACCGTCCCCATCCGGAACGCATATCAGCCATGGCCTGATTGGAAAGTCGAACCGCAATCAAATTGGGACCTGACCGATTAAATACAAACCCGAAAGGAACCAACCCCGGATTAAACGGTTGTTCAGAAATGGATGATGTTCCGACCTGTCCAAACCGCTGGATCAGCTTTCCGTTGAGGTACACTTCCGAGGCACCCAGTTGCTGCAGCGTCACGTTCAATGGAAGGTGCACAACGTCTGGCTCAACGTTAACCGTCAACCGAAACCAGCCACTTCCCTGCCAGCCACTTGAGGGGAGATGATCAGACAGAAAGTGTGTGTTTGATATGAGTTCCCAGTGACCATCATCACACTCGATCTGTGCCCATTCCGGCTGGTCACCTGGATGGTAGCGCCAGGGGACAGACTGCAAATCAACCACGTTCCCACCACCAAACCGGTCAGCCGTTATCTGAATTGGCGACTGCCCATACACAGAAGGCATCGGCAGGCAGACCGCGGCAACCATTAACAGCAATCCAGTTCTCACCAGTTGTGAAGTAGCTGAAGTATAAGGAGTTCGATGAAATAAAAAGAAATTGACCGGGAAAATGAAGCGGAAAATTGAAGCCCCGAAAATGGGCCGATGTATGTTTTGACAATCCATTGCGCCTGGTTCTTGGTTCTTGGTTCTTGGTTCTTGGTTCTTGGTGCTTGGTTCTTGGTGCTTGGTTCTTGGTGCTTGGTGCTTGGTTCTTGGTGCTTGGTGCTTGGTGCTTGGTGCTTGGT
>DAOQNB010000264.1:0-7395 GCA_035335845.1 Acidobacteriota bacterium
GTTCGCCCATTTCTTCTGGTCGTCCATAGCGCCCCAGTGAACACCAGCCTTCGTACGTTTCGCGGAATTTATCGGGCAAGGTGTGGCCCAGGTCCGTGTCAAAGATTCCAGCGGCAATGCCATTGACCACCAATCCAAATGGCGCCCCTTCGCGGGCCAGCATTTTGGTAAAACCGACCACGGCGGACTTGGTTGTGGCGTAATGAACACTCGTCGGAACGGTGCGGATGCCCCCAATTGAACTGATATTCAAAATCCGGCCATAGCGTTGGCGGACCATTTGTTTGAACACAGGTTTGGTGACATTAAACAGGCCGTTCAAATTGGTGTTGACGACTTCATCCCAGGCACGGTCCGTCATCGTCAAAAACATATCTGCCCGGTTAATCGCGGCGTTATTCACCAAAATATCAATTCGGCCATATTGTTCAATAACTTGCCGCACCATTTGTTTCACTGCTGCGCGATCTGTGACCGAGACCTGAAAAGCCAGTGCGCGCTGACCCAGATGCTCGATATTATCAATTACGGTTTGAGCGGCCTCAGGCTGGCTGTGGTAATTAAACGCCACATTACAGCCTTCGCGGGCAAACACTTCGCAGATTGCGCGCCCCAGTCCTCGTGAACCGCCGGTTACCAGTGCCGTTTTTCCTTCAAGTAATTTTGTCATGTCGTGGGTGAGTGATATTTGATAGGTCGGGTGAGGGTATTTGAATCGCCGATTGTATGGGCAACCTCCCGTGATGTCCAGACAGGAGATGGAATATCTTATACCAGTTTGTCGTCAGTCGCTCGTCGCCAGTCGTTCACTAAGCTCATTTCGTTGAATCATTTGACCATTTTCTCAGGCGAGGATTCCATCGCCCATTGAAATTCCTGGGAAGAATCCAGGCGATGGTGGCACGATCAATTGATCAATTTAATTGAAATTGGATTGTGTTTCGTTTTGCTAGACCAGTTTAATTTAACTTTCCTCGGTTTGCTGAATCTAAATTAATTGAATCAATTGAATGCAGACCAGTTTTTCACGATTCTGAACCCCAAACCCTGGATCGCTCAGCCGCACATCAAGATGAAATATCTTTATTTTCAGTGTTTTAAGAGAAATTAAACCATTCACAGGGATGGTATCATCTGGACTGGTTCAAGCCATTATCAGGTCAGGAGATTCAATTCAAAGCGATGAATTCCGGGCTCAGGCAGGATTTTCAGGGTGAATTTCTGGATAAACTTTCTGGCACGAGGGTTGCTTTTACTCTGGCATCTGCACCATCAGGATCAATCGGTGGACAAAATTGAAACTCGATCTGCGAGGTATTGCCATATGGGCCTCCGTTCCCCTGCACAACTTGAAGAAACTCAACTGATGATGCCGCAACTGTTGCGCAACTTGCGCCGGATGATGGCTCAAAAATATGCCGGGTCAGGGTACTCACTGGTGGTTCATGGCGAAGAAGTCGGCCTGGCCGCCGCACAAATTGCCCGTATCCTGCACCGTGCTCATCCTGAGTGTGAGCAAAAAGCGCAACTGGCATATCTGGCCGGAGCATTGCACGATTACGGCAAAATTGTGGTTCCTGATGAAATTCGGTTATCGCGGCAGGTGTATTCAGAGTCGGAACGCCAGGTAATGGAATACCATCCGATTTACGGCAAACTGCTCCTTGAATCAGTCGGCTGCCACGAAGAGATTGTCGCAGCAGCCTATTACCACCACCTTCGATATGGCGGTGGCGGATATCCAAATTGCGGGTTGACAGGGGATCAGATTCCCCTGATCGCTCGCATGGTTACAGTGGCAGATCATTTTATTGCCCGGATTGAGCATCGTCCGCATCGCCCAGGTCAGTGCCCGATAGAAGTCTGGGCCGATATGCAGCGTCAGCGTCATATCCTTTTTGATCCACGAGTCCTGGACGCTTTTGAGGAGACTGAATTGTTGCAGTCAGCTCTTGGAACCCATCCACTTCGAATTTTTGCATAGAGGAAACGGCTATCATGTTAGGAGTCATTCGCTTTGGCTATCAATCAGCCGGGGTTACCCTTGGTATTGTCAAAACCGATGGAAAAAGCGGTCCAACGCTGGTTCATCTGGAACAGCTTGCATCACAAGCTGATGCCGTCGCTACGCTCCAATCAATTGCCAGTGATATCCAGGTATTGACCATCTATCCCAGCCCAGTTGAAGTCCGTCCTGGTGAGGCATTTATGACCGATCTGGCTAGTTCGGTGGCGCTATCAAATCTGGTAACTGCCCGATGTGATTTTGACGCCACCTTGATGCTGGCCTATCTGGATCCGATGATTGTCGAGCACCTCCCGGTCGGATCGGTTTTGTGCGAAGCCGCCTGCCTGGCTGAAGCCTTTACCACCGTGTATGGCAGGGAAGCTGAGCAGGCCGTTCGAGCCGGGCACCTTCATCTTTCCAGGACGCAAATTGACTGGTTTGTCTATGAGCGCGGAGAACTGGTTGGGCATAGTCTTGAAGTGTTGGACACCAACGATATTCAGGGATTTGAAAATGCGATGAACCTGATGATTGATGACGTCCAAACCCGATTGCAATCGGCATTTGAACTGGTGGTTGTTTCTGGCGAATGTACGGGTGACCATCGGTCCCGGATGGACTGGCTGCGGACACAACTGCAGGCCGAACTGATTCAGGTCTTTGATCTTGCCGGATTGCAACCCCCTTCCGCCGCAATGCCGGCCACCAGTCTGGCTGTTTCCGAGATGGTGCCGTTGCTTGGGGCCGTGTATGCTTATCTCAACGACCACGGCGCTGATTTTCGGGGAATGGTGCGTTCGCGGCCAGTTGCGCATCAGCCACCAGGATTGATTGATCAACTCAAAGGTCTGGTGGCTGGCGCAGTGATCAACGTAACACCTAGTGGTACCCGTCGAGTTGAGTATCTTGGGGTTGTTTTGGGACTGGTGGCGATTGCGGTGCTGGTAGGCGGACAATATACCTGGCTGGTTCGCCGTGAGGCTCAGTTGCAACTTGAACAATCGGTTCAAACCCGACGTGCCGAAGCCAATCAGGCACTCAAGCAAGAAGCTGAACAGTACCGGCAGTATCTTGATGCCTTAAACCACCGCATTGAAGTGGTGAATAAGATGCGGGAAGCCCAGGGGATGAACTATCAGATTTCAAATGACGTGAGCTGGCAGGTGCCATCCGGGCTGGTGCTGACAACGCTGAAAGTCCAGGGACGCAATGTAACGATCAGTGGATATGTAACACCCACGACCGTGACTCAAGCCCAGGCAGAAGCTGGTCAACCGCTCGTTCTTGATGTGGTGGATCCAGTTGCAGACTTTGTTCGCAATCTGGAAGGTGCCGGTCGCTATACCAATGTGCAATCAAATTACGACCTGCAACCCCAAGAAGAAAAAAGTGATTTCACCATTACCTGCCAGTATCAGGGCAATGTTTTTACCGACCCAATTGAACCCCAGCCGGTTCCCGAACTGGTTGTGAAAGCCACGGAAAATACGACCGCCGCACCGAAGACGGCGACGCCAGCCAAATCTGGGAAATAAAAGAATCGGCTGAGAAATGAATGATGAGTTATGGCATTTCAAACTTCATTTGATCTCACCATATCTCTTTGATGGGAAATGCTTTCATCATTCATCCTTCGTCATTTATCATTCATTATTTATAGCAGCGGAGGAATGGATCATGCTGGTCCGACGAATTGTAACGCAAGGAATCATTGCTGTGTTGATGGCTGCCAGTGGTTGGGTTGTTGCCGACCAGTTTTGGTTTTCTGAATGGCAATCAAAATTGAATACGCAGCAAGACGTGATTGCCAGACAAACAAAGGAAAATGATATTACGGATCGCTATCGGCAAGAACACGATCAACTGGTTGCCAAAGTCGAAGCCACCCGTGATCAGTATCGTCAGGTTGAAAAATATTTGCCGTCCGTGGATGGGCTTGGCGAGTTATTTGAACAGGTAAAAAACCAGGCTCGGGCTGCCCATCTTGTCATTGAGCGCAAAGATGATATGCACGCACCATATAAACCAGGAATCAATGAATCGAGGCTGGTGATCCAGTTGCGGGGTTCGTTCCTCAACCATCTTAAATTTTTGGAATGGATGGGCAATCACCCACGGTTGCTGGTCTTTTCAGAGCAGGAAGTTCGAAGTACTGATGGAACAACCACCATGACGCTCAAGGGATTTGCTCCGGTTGATGTTCAAACCAAAGAAGTTGCCGAAGCGACCAATACAATTCTGGCCAAAGGGTAGTGGGTTTGGGGCCGCGGGGTTTCAAAAAAAGACATCCAGGACATAAGGGACATAAGAGACATAAATTCGAAGACCCTGAACCCACAACCCTGAACCCTACAATGGAGCGCGAAATGGAAACCCTGCGAGACCAGATCGAGCACAAACTGATTGATTTGATGTTTTTCTTTCCATTTCCTTTTTCGCTCTTTTTGTTTCCATAACCTGATTCAAATAGAGGACCAACCGTCATGTTCAGATCATCACTTTCGCTTATGACCCGTCCAAATTTGCGATCAAATCCGCAACTGGCCGGAGTCATCCCAATCAATGAAGCTCTGGAACACAAAGTTCTGGTTTTGGGAGTCACGTCACAGGAATTAAAAGCCGCCGTGGTTGACGATGCCGGATCCGCCTATTTGACTCAGGTGATGCACCAACTTGACTTCCAACGCAGTCTGGCACGTGCTGCCCGATTAACACTGCCTGAAGTGTCCCGGTTGGTGCTCAAAACCAGTCGTCATGCAGTTGAAGATGTGCTCAAAGGGATTTCCAATTCCTATCCAAAGGCCATGGAACTTCGATTCCAGGCCGCCGTGGCAACCGTGATCCCGCGTGAAACGGCTGAACGCCACGCCATTCTGATTGAATGCCTGGTTGGCACCACCATTCATGCTCTCTATGCCGATGGAAACGGGCGACAGACGCTGGAATTTCTCCTCAATCGGGCTGATATTCGCACGGCGATTGCTGTTGCGGCACAGGTTGATGAACGCCTGGCGGGTGAATTCCGCTGTGAGCCTCGACGGGTTCCCCGCGAGGTGATTGACCGCGAAATCAAACGACTCTATGCCGAAACCCGATATGAAGGATTTACCCAGCGTGACACGCGGCGCTATGTGCAGGCTGTCAAACGTGAGTGGGCAACCCAGGCGGTTTCCACACCTGGTCGGCCAAAAACTGAAGCCCCCCAAAGTTTTAGTCACACCAGACAGGTGCTCTATGATATTGCCGGGTCTGCCTTTCGTCAGGAAGCCTCGGACGTTCGGATTTTCTATGACTGGGATCGGCGTGCCATCCAGCACGAATTGTTTCTGGATGGTGAGTGGCGGCGGCAGGCTGAAATCCCGCTTGATTTTGCGGTGTATCAATCAATGATCAATCTGGCGAAATCCGATGCCGGGATCCCAGATCTTGAAACCCATAAAACCCACGATGGGGACATCCATTTTAAGATTCCGAACCAGGGGAAAATCCTGGAATTTGATGGTCGAGTTTGTATTTTTCCCTACCTGAAAGCCTCGGCCCGACATGTGCCGCTCGCGATGATCACCATTCGAATTTTGCGAAAAAACGAAGAGATCCGAGGGTTAGGGGAACTGGGGTTGCTCCCGTTCCAACAACGGATGATTGAAAAATATGTCCAGGGCTCAACTGGCTTGCTCCCGGTCTGCGGAGTGATGAATTCAGGCAAAAACGGAACCTTGATGTCCATTAGCGCTGAAATCCATCGGCGGTTTCCAGGGAAATCCTTTATGAGTTTGGAAGACCCGGTTGAGACAGATATCCCGTTTGCTTTTCAGACGCAGGTGGCCCGCCATCGTGGCATGCAAACTTCAGATTATTTACCATCCATTTTGCGCAGCAATGTCCAGGTGATCCAGATGGGTGAAATTAACGATGCCGACAAAGCCCAATTTGCCATTCGAGCTGCTCAGTCCGGCCATTACACCCAGTGCACGCTCCACGCCAAGTCTCCGTTTGATATCTTGCCGCGTCTGCAAATGTATGGCATTCCACCAGAAATGGTGGGTGAAGTGCTGATCGGTGTGATTTACCAAAAGCTGGTACCGAAATTGTGTGACTATTGTGCGATAGCTGAAGACCCAACCACTGTGTGGGATAACCAGCACTATCCGCACTTGCGGGCGGTGCTCGAACATTGGAACGTAGATATCATGCGATTTCGCCCACGCCGGGCAACGGGGATTTTGGACGGGAAACCGTGCCCCCAGTGCAGTTACCAGGGTCGGGGTCGAGGATACCGAGGTCGAATGGGCTTATTTGAAATCTGGGATGCGCCATTTCAACGCCGGCAATTACAAACCCAAACCAGTTTGGGGGAACTTCGCGCAACCGCGTTAAAACTGAACCACTGGACGATTTTACGTTCAGCGTTGTGTTATGTGCAGGCCGGAGTAATTGATTTGCCAACTGCGATGGCGGTTTATAACGGCATTGATCCAACCTATGAAGGGGTGCCAGGGTATCGGTTTGAAGATTTCGAACACTATGTTCGCGACCTCGACACAGAAGTCGAAGCCTATCAACGAACTCATCCGTCACCAGGCGCAGAACCCTCATCCGTGTCGCCCAATCACGCGTCGCCAATCAATGATTCGGTGATTGAAGCTGAAGTCTTTGAAACGATGGAAATATAGCAATGACAAAGTGACAAGATGACAAGATACCAGAGTGACAAGATGATAATTTCTTCATTCTTCACTCTGCATTCTCAATTCTTCATTCTTCATTCTTCATTTTCAACTCCTCATTCTTCCGAAAACCCTGAACCCTAAACATATGACACCCCGGACAACGACCATGCAGCCCACATCAACCACACTTGAGAACGAAAAAGCCCTTCAGCGAAGGCAGATTCAGCTTCCGCTCGAAGAAAAAATCCAGATCTTCGATCAACTGGCAACCGAACTCGAATCAGGAATTCCACTGGTGACCGCTTTGCAGTCGCGAGTCCGGACCATTGAGCACTTTAAGGATACGACCCAGGATCCACTGGCTTTTCTGCTGAGTGGCAAACCACAGGGTGAAGAGTTTATTCGGGAACTGGCATCGCTGGTGGCAGACCTCGGACAACCGCTCCACACGGCAGCTCAGCAGTTTCCCGCAGTATTTGACCCGCAATTTCTGGCAATTTTAAATGCCGCGCAGCAAACCGGACGATATGGGCTGGCACTTCGTCGTCAGGTAGATTACCTCACCGAGCAAAAAATCTTGAAGGATCATTTAAAAAGCGTGTTGCGCTATCCGGTGTTTGTATTTGTGGTGGCGATTGTGGTGCTGGCCGTGGCGCTGATCAAAATTGTGCCAGGGTTTACACTGTTGTATGAAGGGCTCCTGGGGAAGGCCGAGTT
>DAOQNB010000265.1:0-7385 GCA_035335845.1 Acidobacteriota bacterium
GGAAAAACCAGGAGAGGACGAAGAATGAAGAATGAAGAATGAAGAATGAAGAATGTACCTGGTGCCTGGTGCCTGGTGCTTAGGAATCAATACTTTCGAAGTAAAACCAAGAACCAAGAACCAAGAACCAAGAACCAAGAACCAAGAACCAAGAACCAAGAACTAAGCCAATTCTTCATTCTTCATTCTTCATTTTTTCTTATTCCTTGCAGCAGTTCTTCGGGCGAGACGCTGGCATCAGCCTGGGAAAGGTCAATTTCAACAATTTTCCAATGTCGGTCACTCATTTGCTCCAGGCCCACAACCGTAGTTGAACCATCCTTTGGATTGCGCAACGTGACCTGAGCCGTTTGGCCCTGCTGGTTGATCGAAGCCAGCGTCATCTTTCCAAAGGAAATTGATTCAGGGTCTGCCAGTCGTTCGTCAATTTTTCGGCGGACAATGGATTCAGCCAGATCCAAAGCGGTTTCCCTTCCCATCTGAGGCAGGTAGCTTTTTATCTTGGGACTCACTTTTTGTTCCAGGGTATGTTCAATGACCCGGCGGACGTCAAAATGATGATAAAACTGGTCTCGATCCTGCTCGCGCAGTGCCTGACGAAGCACATAGAGCGAGTACACTGGTGTCCCGGTCACATAATAGGCAGCCCCAGCCACAACGATGATACCGACCACACCAATGGCTATCAGGCTGAAAACAATGATCTTCCAGTATCTCTTCATCGTGATGAAAGCGGCGTCAAGCCGCCGCACTCCAAATTTGCGCCGCTGGTCTTCTGGCGCTGACGTTTGACAAGTTCTGGTAAAACCTCAATCACACGGTCAATTTCTGCCGGTGTGGTAAAGCGGCTCAGGCTCAACCGGAGGCTGCTCCGAACTCGCTCCCTGGAAAACCCCATCGCGGTCAACACGTGGCTCGGCTCGGTTGAACCTGACGAACAGGCAGCCCCGGTTGAAACCGCAATCCCTTTTAAATCAAGCGCAATCAACAAACTTTCAGCATCAATCGTGTCAAAACTCAGATTGGTCAAATTTGGCAGGCGTGAATTGGGATCACCATTGACCTGAAGCCCAGGGATTGTTTCGATCAGAGATTGTTCCAGATGATCCCGAAGGCGGGCAACCTCAGTTATTTCAGCTATTTGCCGCGAAGCCAGTTCCACGGCTTTCCCAAACGCGACGATTCCAGCCACGTTTTCAGTTCCGGCCCGGCGATCCCGTTCGTGGTGGCCACCGAGTTGTTGGGCCGCAATCCGCACACCTTTTCGCAGATATAGCGCGCCAACGCCTTTCGGCGCATGGATTTTATGACCCGAGATGGAGAGCAAATCCACGCCAAGTTCTTTTACATTGATCGGCACTTTCCCCGCCGCCTGAACCGCATCCACATGGAAATACAGGTGGGGGCGGTGTTCCCGCACTTCCTGAACCAGCTTTCCAATCTCTGCAACCGGTTGCAGAGTTCCAACTTCATTATTGGCCATCATGATCGTCATCAAAATAGTGTCATCAGTGAGTGCTGCCCGAACATCTTCGAGCCGAATCAGTCCAGTTTCATATACTGGAAGCCGGGTCACCCGAAACCCACGGTTTTCCAGGGCGGCACAGGGGCCAAGCACGGCAGGATGTTCAAAAGCGGTGGTGATGATATGCTGTCCGGGTCGGCCATAACTTTTGGCAATCCCCTGAATCGCCAGGTTGTTGGCTTCAGTGCCGCCGCTGACAAAAATGAGTTCAGAGCTTTCAGCCGCACCGATCAGCATCGCGACCTGCCGCCGCGCCCGTTCAATCGCTGCACGGGCTTGCTGACCAAATGAATGCACTGATGATGCGTTCCCATACGCCTGGGTCAGGTACGGCAGCATTGCTTCAACAACTTCAGGGGCCACGGCAGTCGTGGCCGCATTATCAAGATAAATTTTTGGGGTCATAGGCTGAGAAGAGTGAGTCGCGAAGAGTTCAACCACACAATAGTGACTAGCTTTCTTCGGATAAAGCAAATCCCTTCGGCGTATCTCACGCTAAAGAATAAAACTTTCTTCGATTGCATATTTCAAGAATGCTCTGGTGGGTGTAAAAGGTAGTAACTGACTACTTGCTACTCGCTTTCTCACAATTGATAACTGCCGCACTCAACAACAATAGAATTTTATTTCCTGGAGGTTTAACTTCATGCTTGGCAAACGCCTGGTTTGGCTTGCGCTCTTGTTTTTAGCCGGCACGATTGGTGTTCGTGCTGAGGAAGGGCGGCTGCTTCGATATCCTGATGTGCATCAGGATCAGGTCGTCTTTGTGTATTCCGGCGATTTGTGGATCGCCTCAACCCAGGGCGGTCCTGCCCGCCGACTGACCACAGATGAAGGTCAGGAACTTTTCCCGAAATTCTCTCCTGATGGAAAATATATTGCCTTTACTGGTGAATATGACGGTAATCGCGATGTTTATGTTATGCCCGCCACTGGTGGCGAACCCAAACGGCTGACGTACAGTCTTGATATGGATGCCCTGCCAGATCGCATGGGACCAGATAATCTGGTGTTGGGATGGACGCCGGACAGCAAGCGCGTCTTGTTTCGGTCACGCCGTACCAGCCTCAATGCCTGGACCGGGCAACTCTATACGGTCAGCCTCGAAGGTGGCCTGCCAGAGCAACTTCCGGTGCCACGTGGCGGCTTTACGTCTTATTCACCAGATGGCTCAAAAATTGCCTATAACCGGATGTTTCGCGAGTTCCGCACCTGGAAACGCTATCGGGGCGGCCAGGCAGACGACATCTGGATCTATGATTTGAAAACTGGCGCCCTCGAAAACATCACCAATAACGAAGCCCAGGATGTGTTTCCGATGTGGAGCGGCAACAAAATCTATTTCTGGTCAGATCGCGACAAAACGACAAATCTGTTTGTCTATGACCTGACGTCAAAGGCGACGAAGAAACTGACCAGCTTCACCGAATATGATGTGAAGTTCCCATCGCTTGGCAAAGGAGCCATTGCGTTTGAAAACGCCGGATATATCTACCTGCTTGATCTGGCCACCGAGCAATCCCGGAAACTCACCATCGAACTCAACGATGACCGCAAGCTGACCCGGCCAGAATTTGTCAATCCCCGGAATCTGATTGGGAATTATGGACTTTCCCCAGATGGAAAACGGGCAGTTGTGACAGCTCGGGGTGAGCTGTTTACCATTCCGGCTGAAAAAGGCAACACCCGGAATTTGACCAATAGCTCAGGCTCACGTGAAAAAGATGCGGCCTGGTCACCTGATGGAAAATCCATTGCCTATATTTCAGATGCCACTGGTGAAGATGAAATTTATGTCATTCCCCAAGACGGCTCGGGGCCTGCCGTTCAGATCACCACAGGTGGTACAGTGACCCGCTATGGCCCACTCTGGTCACCCGATAGCAAAAAGCTCATCTTTTCGGATGCCACCCAGGCGCTCTTTTACATTGACCTGGCGACCAAGAAAATCACTCAGATTGACAAAGCCAAAGCCGGTGAGATTCGCTCGTATGTCTGGTCACCAGACAGCAAATGGATTTCCTATGCCCGACCTGACGCTGGCGAATGGAATTCCAACGGGTTTTCAACCGTTCACCTGTACTCACTGGCTGAAAACAAATCTTACCCCGTGACAGATGCCTTTACCGACAGCGGCAGCCCGGCATTTGACCCATCCGGGAAGTATCTGTTTTTTGTCTCAAACCGCGATTTGAATGCCACGGTGGGCGCCTTTGAATGGAATTATGCCTACCTGCGAACATCACGCCTGTTTGCGGTAACACTGCAGGCGGATGCCCCATCGCCGTTTGCACCAGAAAGTGATGAAGTCAAAAGTAGCGAAGATGCCAAACCAGCCGACACCCCCAAAGATGACACCAAAGCGGCGGATGCCGCCAAAGCACCAGATATCAAAATTGATCTGGCTGGGATTCAAAACCGGATTGTGGGCTTTCCGATGCAGCCAGGAAACTACGCTGGACTGATCACGGCCAAAAACCGGGTGTTCTACATCAATTTCTCTAATTTCCAAATGACAGGGGCACCACTGGAGCGCACCACCCTCCGCATGTTTGAACTCGACAAGCGCAAAGAGACGGAAATTGCGGCAGTTGATGGGTTTGATCTGTCAGCCAACGGTGAAAAATTGATCTATCGTAATGGCGGCGAGTTACTCATTGTGGATGCCAAAGGCCCGGCCAAACCCGGTGAGGGAGCAATCAATCTGGCTGGCATGCAGATGAAACTTGATCGTCGGGCTGAATGGAAACAGATTTTCAACGAAGCCTGGCGGCTGGAACGCGATTTCTTCTATTCGGTGAATATGCATGGCATTGACTGGAAAGCCATGCGGGAACGCTATGGGGCGATGCTGCCCAATGTTTCCCACCGTTCAGATTTGACCTACCTGATCGGGGAAATGATTGCCGAATTGAATATTGGCCACGCCTATGTTGGCGGAGGTGATTTACCCCGGAAAAAATCAGTTCGCATCGGACTGCTTGGCGCCGAGTTTGAAACCGCCAATGGCTTTTATCGCTTGAAGAAGATTTATCAGGGCGAGAACTGGCGTGAAGACCGCCGTTCACCTTTAACTGAACCGGGCATTAACGTCAAAGAAGGCGATTATATCCTGGCGATTGACGGGACGGATCTGCGTGTTCCAACCAATCCCTATGCCTTGCTTGAAAACAAAGTTGGTCTCACAGTAACGCTCAAGGTGAATTCCCAACCCACGCTCCAGGGCGCTCGTGACGTGCAGGTTCGCACCATCGAGAGCGAAACCGACCTCCGGTATTTTAATTGGGCAGAAGGCAATCGCCGCTATGTTGAACAAAAAACCAATGGTCGTGTGGGCTATGTCCACATTCCGAACATGGGTGGCGAAGGGCTAAACGAGTTTGTCAAATACTTCTATCCACAGGTTCGCAAAGAAGGATTGATCGTGGATGACCGGTATAACGGCGGCGGCAATGTGTCACAGATGATCCTCGAACGGTTACGCCGGGTGCTGGGGGCAATGAACGCGCCCCGCATTAGCACGCCAACCACCTATCCAACGGGTATCTTTACCGGCCCAATGGTGTGTTTACTCAATGAATTGTCGGCCTCAGACGGCGATATTTTCCCGGCGATGTTCCGGCAGTACAAACTTGGAAAATTGATTGGGAAACGGAGTTGGGGCGGCGTGGTTGGCATCAATGGCCAGACACCGCTGGTTGATGGCGGCTATGTCACGATGCCAAATTCAGGGCAGTACAATGTGGCTGGCCAGTTTCATATTGAAGGCCATGGCGTTGATCCAGACATCGTGGTGGATAACCCGCCGCTCGATGAATTCAACGGCAAAGACGCCCAGCTTGACCGGGCTATCGAAGAGGTCTTGAATGAAATGAAGACCAGGCCGGCGGCACTCCCAGCCCGTCCGGCGGATCCGGTGAAGAAATAGGGTTCAGGGTTCAGGGTTCAGGGTTCAGGGTTCAGGAAAAGGACATAAAGGACATAAAGGACATAAAGGACATAAAGGACATAAAGGACATAAATTCGAAAACCCGGAACCCGGAACCCGGAACCCGGAACCCGGAACCCGGAACCCGGAACCCGGAACCCTGAATTAAAATGCACCCATCTATTGCGCAATTTACAACTATCGGTTAGATACCAAACAACACCCCTCACTACACCACGTCCCAACGAACCAATTCAGTACATTCCATCAGGCCACTCAAGCCGCAGACATCCTGAGGAGGCACACCGTGAGTGTTTCATTCTTTCAGAAACTGTCTCAGTTTCAGACCGAGAAGCTCGCCCCAACCTGGCACGGTATTTTGACTCGGATTGGGTTTATTTTGCTGATTGTGGCAATCATGGGGTATCTCCGGGCGGAACGAATCCTCACCGTAGACAACAATCTTGGTGGCTATGCTATTGTTTCACTTGGATTTATCCTGCTTGTCGCTCACAATCTGTCAATCGTTCTAGCGGTCATTGGATTGCCTCATGTCACATCGTACATTCTCACCGGAGTAATGTGCGGACCATTTGTATTTAATCTTCTGGCCGAACCACTGGTCAAGGATTTAAGTCTGGTCAACAACCTGGCCCTCAGTCTGATTGCTTTTATCGCCGGTGGTGAGTTGCGGTTGCGAACCTTGCGCGAGCGGTGGAAATCCGTTCTCTTCATCAGCCTGTTTGAAACAGCCTTTGTCTTTCTCCTGTGTAGCTCCAGTTTTTGGTTTCTCTCACGTTATATTCCCTTCACTGCCGGTACCTCCAATGCGTTTCGACTGGCAGTTTCGCTGGTCTTTGGCGGCTACATTATTGTCAATTCCCCAGCCGTCACTATCGGTGTGATCAATGAATACCGCCCCAAAGGTCCGGTAAGCCAAACCGTGCTGGGCGTGGTCGTGGTCAAAGACATTATCGTCGTGTTGATTTTCAGTTTGATGGTGTCACTGGCCAAAGTACTGACCAACCCGGAGATCAAATTTGAAATTGTATCTTTTTTACTTCACTTCGGCTGGGAGCTACTGGTGTCAAGTTGTCTTGGTGCAGCCGTTGGTGTGGTGGTGGCGATTTACCTGAAATACATCAAGACCGACCTCATCCTCTTTACAGTCGGGGTTGGCCTGTTGTGTTATCAAACCGCCAAAGCCCTGCACTTAGATGGAATTCTGCTCTGTCTGGTCGCAGGGTTCTTTGTTGAAAACTTTACCCGTCAGGGAGAGACCTTCATTCAAAGCATTGAACACACGCTGGGCGTCGTGTTTGCTATTTTCTTTAGCGTGGCTGGTGCCAAGATGAATCTCGATGCACTGCAGTCCGTCTGGTACTTTGCTCTGTTTTTTGTCACAGTGCGCTTATTGGCCATTTACTGTGGGAGTCGAATTGGCGCCAAACTCGGCAAGGCAGCCCTGCGGGTTGAGCAACATGCGTGGCTGGGATTGGTTTCACAGGCCGGGGTTGCACTGGGTCTCGCCGTGGTGATTGAACAAACCTTCCCCAACTGGGGCACCAATCTGAGCACGATCATCCTGGCCTTGATCGCCATGTTTGAACTGATCGGCCCGCTCGCTTTTCGGTATGGCCTCGCCAAATCTGGCGAACTCGATCTCAAACGCGTCAGCGAAGACGAAACCCTGTTGCGTGAGTGGGATCGCTCGATTACACCGGAAGACCTGATCAAGTAATCGAATCCAGCCTTCAGCGGCTTTGAAAGCAGGTCACCTGGTCATTCTTTCACCGAGTCAGCTTGTCATTTCGGGTGCTTTTGGTTTAATCAAAAATTGCACCCAACAATTTTCCCGCTTTTCAGCATTTCGCACTTCGGAGTCAGACGCATATGTTTTATTTCACCAGAGTTTCGTTCACAAGTGTGCTG
>DAOQNB010000266.1:0-7369 GCA_035335845.1 Acidobacteriota bacterium
CGGGTTCCGGGTTCCGGGTTCCGGGTTCCGGGTTCCGGGTTCCGGGTTTTCGAAAATCTACCTTTTTTTCACTTTTTCGTCCTTCTTGCCCTTTA
Organism: Acidobacteriota bacterium; assembly: GCA_035335845.1. Taxonomy (GTDB): domain Bacteria; phylum Acidobacteriota; class Blastocatellia; order Chloracidobacteriales; family Chloracidobacteriaceae; genus JACQXX01. Next base: position 96 of record DAOQNB010000266.1, read on the forward strand.
AACCCGGAACCCGGAACCCGACTATCCCACCTCTTTCAACACCCGAAACCCCAGCCGGTTGGTACGGCACTCTGGCAATTCGACGTGTGATTGAGCCGAACGGCAAAACGAAGCCATATCCGCCCAACTGCCACCGCGTGACAGACGATAAGTTTTTGTCATTTCAGTTCCGATCTGGTTCTGGCACAACTCACGCACATTGCCGTGCATGTCATAGAGCCCCCAGTCATTAGGGAGTTTTTGCCCAACGGGGTGGGTTCGCTGCCCCGAGTTATCGGCATACCAGGCCATCAGTTCCAGCGTTCCAGCATAGGGCCCTGTACTGCCAGCCCGGCAGGCATATTCCCATTCCATTTCGGTTGGAAGCCGATACGCGGTGGTCCCTTCCTTTTTGTTGAGCCGTTTCAGAAATTCCTGAACCTCTTCCCAACTCACACTCTCAACTGGCAACCGTGGCTCGCCCTTGAACCCCCCAGGAGGGGTGCCCATCACAGCTTTCCATTCTTCCTGTGTCACCGGGTAGGCACCCAGGTAAAAAGGCTGGTCAACCACCTGTTCACATTGGATTTCGTCCTGGCCATGTCCAGGTTCTGTCTCAGGTGAACCCATCAGAAACGTGCCACTTCGAATGAGCAAAAATTCCATCTTAACCCGGTTTTTTATCTCTCGTGGGAGCGTCGGGCTCGGGATTCGCCCAGTTGGAAGCACTGGCTGAACTGGTCCAGACTCAAGTGGAATTTTTCGTTTCCCCTTGCCGGTCAACGTCTCAACCACTGAGTTAAAAATTGGAATAATGATCCGTTTGGCCCGCACAATAGTTGGCGCTTCGGGCTGGTCGGTTGGCGGTACCAGAGCCGCAACCTGTAGCTCAGAGGTCGCGTAGCCAGACGCGGGGGGGAAACTCCGTTCGGCAGAATCTTCAGAAACCAAACCAGTTGGGACCACGCCAGCGACAACCGGCAAACCATCTGAAACAGTCACTGCCTGCAGGGCCTGGAGCATTTCAATCGCCGAAGCAAACCGCTCAGTGAAATACATCCGGGTCGCTCGATCCAAAACTGATGCCAGCCCAGGATTCACTGACGAAACAAATGACTGCCACTTCACCGCTCCGGTTTGAGGGTCAGTGGGTAAATCTTTCGGCCCAACTCCGGTCAAGGCACAAATTGCGGTCATTCCCAGGCTGAACAAATCGCTGGCCAGAACCGGACGACCAGCCGCCTGCTCCAGCGGCATATACCCTGGCGTTCCAATCCGCGTTGTGGCTTCTTCGTGAGCACCGATGACCCCACGTGCAATCCCAAAATCAATCAGAACCGGCAGGTGATCCTGCCGCCGAAAGATAATGTTGCTCGGTTTGATGTCGCGATGAATGATGTGTTTGGAGTGAACATAGTACAGGACAGGCAACAACCCAACGAGCATCGCCACCACTTCTGATTCGCTCAAGCGACCGGTTTTTCGAATCCGCTCGATCAGGGTGTGACCTTCCACCCATTCCTGAATCAGGTAGAAATTCCCACCTTCAGCAAAATAGGCAAACAGTTTGGGAATTTGGCCGTGTGGCGACTGTTCCCCAAGTCGTTCCAGGATTGCAGCTTCTTCTTTAAACCGCTCAATCAATTCCTCTTGCAGTGCTCGATCAGTCGTCGGTTTCAATTGTTTTAATACACATCGGCGATTGGACGGAAGATGCGTATCTTCGACCAGAAACGTCTCGCCATAGGCACCCTGTCCAAGTTGTTGCAACACACGGTAGCGATTGCTGAGCAGTACCATAGATTTAGGGTTCGGGGGTCAGGGGTCAGGGGTCAGGGTTTAAAGGACATAAAGGACATAAAGGACATAAAGGACATAAATTCGAAACCTTGCCCCCTAAACCCTGAGTGCATTCTACCTGCCCAACACCTCGCTTGCCTACCATCTCTGACAGCAAAATCTGGAATGCTGATTGCTCATTACTCAAGCAGGTTGGTTTTGAGGAAATTGCCCCACATTTAGCGGAGGTGCAACAACCACTATGAATTTACCCCAACTGCTTGAATTTAAACGCAACGATCTGATTAACGAAGCACTCGGAATCCTGAACCAGGCCCGGCTCTCACACTATGACGACGCCGGGTACAGTCAACGGCGACTGTATCTGATCCGATTGTATGACTTGATGACTCAATGTATTGAACAAAATGACATGGTTCCAATGCTGAATTACATCAAGGCATTGGCGGAGGAACGCTTTACCACCGGGTTTGACCTTTCTGAAGTTCAGATGGCCTTCAATGTCATGGAAGAAGTGATCTGGAAACACATTCTGTCGGACCTGCCAGCGGAAAAATACCCGGAAGCCCTTGGCATGATCAGTACAGTGCTCGGAACCGGAAAAGATTATCTGGCCAATATGTATGTTTCGATGGCCAGCCAGCACAAAGCCACCTCGATAGATCTGTCAGATTTGTATCAGAAAGCCAGGTAATGGGGCGGAAGACGCCGGGATTGGGGCTGAAGACATTGGGCTCAGGGCTGAAGAAAACGGGCTGAAGACATTGGGCTGAGGGCTTGGGGCTGAAGACATTGGGCTGAAGAAAAGCGGGTTCAATACCCTGAGCCCGTTTTCTTCAGCCCTGAGCCCGAAGTTTTCAACCCGAAGTTTTCAACCCCTGGTCTTTATGGTCGGACAAAGACTTTGTAAGTGTACTGAATTGTCTTTTCTTCGCCGGGTTTGAGCGGAATGTCCCACGTGATGCGTGAGGTTGGGTTGACGGCCTGAATGGCAACCGCCAGTTTTTCAGATTTGCCCAATTCAGCCGCCGTGATGACTTCGCCGCGAACTGTTTTCTTGATTGAAAGCTTGATGTTTGTAGGTTTGAAGTTTTTCACTTTGAGCGTACCAGTGACGGTCACGGCATCATAGTCATAGCCATAGCGTTTTTTCGCATTCTGTACTCGTTCGGTCTCCAGTTCCTGACGTTCGACCCGCACATCAGTCGCCACCGTCAATTTCAACAACGTGCTGGCGCTTTTCGGCGTGTAGTTGAGCACATCCTGGGCAATCGGTTTGTTGCCTGAAATGGTCATGGCTGGCGCTGTCGTCCAGGGCACGTTCGACACGTTTTTTAACCGAAGCGAGTGCCACACCTGATCTTCCGCTTTCGGAGCGGCTGAACGGTTAATATTCCCATCATCATCAATTTGTAGAATATTGGACACATCCCATTGATAGACGTGTTCATACGGGACTTCGCTTGAAAAAACATTGTAGGTGCCACGCTCGCCTTTTTTCAGATTGACGTGCTGACGGTTGTAGAGAAAAAGGTCTTCTTCTGAATTCCCTTCCAGTTCATTGACCGTCGTGCTGTAGTCAAGTCCAGTATCGTCAGCATCATAGGCATTGGCCTGCTGCGCCATGATTCGATTGGTTCGAAGATTGTCCAGTCGTCCATAGGCATAGGAAGAAGAACTCCCTCCACTTTGCAAACTTGCCATAAATTCAGCCAGTGTTTGCTGCAACGTCATTGGCGACGGAATATCCGACACGGCAAAATTTGGGAAGCCAACGACGAAAAAGACATCTGTATCCAGCAAGTCTTCCATGTCATTGATCAACACCGCCTGCATCGTGACCTGGGCGGTTTTGTCGTCTTTGAGCGAAACCAGGTATGATGGCGTCCAGCCCATGCCTTTTTGCAAATACCCCATCGTAATCGAGGCGGCGCTGGTTGCCCCTTTGGCTTTAAATTTCAACAACTTCGACTTTTCCTTGACCTCCAGTTTTGTCACTGGAGCGGACCCTAATGCAATAAACTGCACCTGTGAATGACGAAATGCCATCACACTATCATTGACTTTCATCAGAAAAAGCTCCGATGGGACCTGTGGAGGCAAATAGCTGTAGCCAGCTCTGTTATCTCTCGTGCCTGGAGGTGACGAGGTTTCTGGCTCGTCCGGAGTTGGAAGGATAACTCCGCTATAAGAAACCTTGTCATTGATAAAGACTGTTGCAGGTTTGCCGACATTAGCCTGCAGAAGTTCAGCCAGTGACTGAACCGATTTTGGCTTTGTGATGTCTCCCTGTGACGCAATCACTTCTTCGAGGATCACGCCTGGGTCACCAGGCGCCAGCCAGAGCGAACCAAAGGTGGCATTCGGCACGGTATGCAGGGTGCCCCACCCATCTTCAACCAGATTGATTTTTCCCTGTCGAACCACAAATCCCAGCCCGTTTTTAAAGACAGCCAGCGACACCGGCTTGGTGTCCGGCGGCGGTGTCGCCGGTTTTTCCTGTCCTGAAATCGCAACTGATGAAAGACACACCAGAACCAACAACCCTGAAACCAGAGCTTGTTTTACGCGCATAACTTTCCCCTTTTTTGTGGATAGTTTGTGAACTTCTTGAACTGCTGAATTGATTCTAAGGCGTGGGACATCACATTGCTCGCTGAAAATGGAAATTCGTTCCAAGAAATCTGGATTTTCCTCCAAAAACCCATTCATTTTATTGAACCTGGCGAGGGAACCCCCTCTCAGATGGATGGTGACGGGGGGCATTTGTTTCTGTCGCTGGAATTTTCTGGTACACAACGCACTGCGTCAGGTTGACCGAAAGGCGTAACACCTTCATAATTTGGGGCTCAGTTCCAACACTGATTTTCTATCTATCCCATCCAATTCATTTACCAATATTTCTCACGAGGTATTCTGCACGTGCGCCGTTCTTTGTCTGTCTTCGGTTTGGTGCTGCTCCTGGCTGGCAGCAGTCTTTTCTCAAACATTCCGCTCTCATCTCCTTTCACTCACGCCAATACCCAATCTGCTTCCCCGATTGCTCAGTCAGTACAGGCTGACGATTTGGGCAACCTTGATGCAACATCACTCATTGACCGTGGGTTTGTACTCTATGGCGATGGCAATGGCGTTGCTGGCTGTCGCGAAACTTCCCCTTCTGAAACCATGCTGATGAAACGTGGCCAGGAAGCTCAAAAATTCCACGTTTTGAACCGCCCTGAAGCCAGCCGGCAACAAACCGGCCTGCGGATTATTTTGCGCGGTACAGATCAACTCGAAGAAAATCAACAGGCCAAACAGGCGTTTTTTAATGCCGCCGCCCGCTGGGAAGCCGTCATTCAAACACCAATTACCATGGTGCTGGACGTTGACTATGGTCCAACCCGGTTTGGTGTCCCGTTTGGTTCAGGAGTTATTGGGTCAACGTTTACCTCCGACACAACGGTCATCTATAGCGAACTGCGCAAACGGCTGATCGCTGGTGCCATTGGAACAACTGATGAGGCAATCTACCGCGCCTTGCCGGAAGACGCCCTCCCAACCGAAATTGGTCCGGCAACCCGCATCGAACTCCCTGTAACCGTCGCTCGCGCTGTTGGGTTGGCGCCCATTGCCGCCAGCGAAACGGGTGGCGGGGCACCGTCAATTGGATTTAATTCCAACTTTAATTTTGATTTTTCACCTGAAAACGGAATCGGATCTGGTCAGACTGATTTTGATGCCGTCACCGTCCACGAAATCGGTCATGCGCTCGGGTTTACGTCCAATGTAGGGTTAACCGAATTAACTGGTGGCACGGTTCCAGTTCCAACCATTTGGGATCTGTATCGCTTTGGCAATGAAATCACCTTGAGCGAATTTACCTCAGCCGAACGACTTCAATTGACGGGTGGAACACAGATCCTGTTTTCCGGGAACGACCTCAAAGGGTTATCGCTCTCAACCGGCGCTCCCAATGCCAGCGGCGGTGATCGCCGACAGGCCAGTCACTGGAAAGACGACAGCATCCTGGGCCGACGCATTGGGGTTATGGATCCAACCCTTGGCAGCGGAGACCGATCAGTCATTACTGACAATGATTTGCGCGCCCTCGATTTGATGGGATATCGCATGGCTGGCCAGACGGGCGGTGACACAGTGCCACCCGCAGTTTCAATTGTTTCGCCAAATGGTGGTGAAACCGTGTTTGTCGGCCAGCAGTCAACCATTACCTGGACCTCAAGCGACAATGGATTGATCGTGTCACAGGATATTGCGCTTTCAACTGATGGCGGAGCGACGTTCCCCCGCGCGATTTCCACCGGGCTCGCTGGTGAAGTGAACCAGTTCACGTGGAGTGTACCGATTTTCCCAACCACTCAGGCTCGGATTCAGATTACCGCAACAGATGGTGTGCTCCTGCAAACTTCGGTTGTCAGCGCCCAAAACTTTACCCTGGCGATTCCACCGCTCCAACCCCCTGCCGATCTGGCGGCAGCGATTAACGGTCCACAGGTTCGCTTGAGCTGGAAAGCCGCCACCAGCAATCAGACGGCAACGCTCCAGGGCTATAATATTTACCGATCCAAGACCTCCCCAGTTGAAGCCACCCCTCAAAACCGGTTGGGAAGCTTTACCCCACAAATCACCTCATTTTCAGATCGCCCATCTCCGGCTGATGGTAAAACCAGCTATTTTTATATCGTCACGGCGACCTACAACACAGGTGAAAGCCGTCCTTCAAATGAAGTCAAAGCCCTGCCAGATGCCAGCCAGGGAGATTTTACCGCACCAACTGTCCGGGTCGTATCCCCCAATGGTGGTGAAACCATCACCTCTGGCGATTCGCTGACCATCACCTGGAGTTCAAGTGACAATGGCGCCCTTGCCAGCCACACGGTTGAACTTTCAACCAACAGCGGCGGCACATTTGGAACATCGGTGGCGGCTGGACTTGCCGGCACGGCTCAAAGTTTTGTCTTTGCAGTCCCGACACAACTGGTGTCAACCACGGCACGGGTTCGAGTCACCGCCCGTGATGCCGCCGGGAATACCGCCCAGGATGTTTCAGACGCTGACTTTACGGTTCGCTCAAACGACACCGTCAAACCAGTCGTCACGGTCACCTCGCCTGGCGCTTCGACCAAAAAGGTCAATGGCGGCACCGCCCTCACAGTGACCTGGACGTCAAGCGACAATATCGGAGTCACAGGCCATGAAATCTTACTGTCCAGGGATGATGGGGCGACCTTCCCAACATCTTTGGCAGCCAGCATCAGTGGCTCAGCGACTTCATTTTCAGTCACGATTCCAAATGAAAAAATCAAAAAAGCACGTCTGAAAGTGACCGCCCGCGACGTTGCCGGAAATACCGGCGAAGGCGTTTCGACACCCTTTAAGGTCAAAGCGAAGTAACCCATTGAGCTTCCAAGCCCATAAGAAGTGAAGACCGAAGAAAGTGGTTGGTTCTTGGTTCTTGGTTCTTGGTTCTTGGTTCTTGGTTCTTGGTTCTT
>DAOQNB010000267.1:0-7366 GCA_035335845.1 Acidobacteriota bacterium
ATGGTCCGGGATTCGCTGGTGGCAGCCGGATCCCGAACTGTGACCAGCACTGATATGTGAGCCAGGTGGTGCTATGTTGGGCAAAATTGAGGTCATTCTCAATTCTTCATTCTTCATTCTTCATTCTTCATTCTCAATTCTTCATTCTTCATTCTTCACCTTTTCAGGCAATAGGGTGGAAGTTCGGCTTCCTGGTTGTGAAAAGCGCGGCACACACCAAAGAGTCGGTGGCTGTGGCTTTGGATCAGAAAAGAGTGTTCGCGGGCGATTTCTTCCTGAAGTCGTTCGATCTCAGGGCTGAAAAATTCGATCAGCGCGCTGCACTCAGTACAAATCAGATGATCATGATGGTCGTGCTTGTACTCGTGTTCGTACCGTGTCCGCCCATCGTTGAATTCAACCGCACGTGCCAGTTTGGCTTCAACCAGAAGATGCATGGTTCGGTACACAGTGGTAAATCCAACGGAAGGATCCCGCTGCTTGACCAGATCATATAGTTCTTCGACGCTGAGGTGTTTTTCCGTTTCCAGAAACACTTCCAAAATCAAATCGCGCTGTGTGGTACGCTTGAGTTTGGCTTTCTGGAGGTGACGATGAAACACTTCCATTTCTTCTTTCATGCACAAACCTCTATTCTGGGGGAGTGGCGGCGGCATCCAGTCAACCTCATCACACACTCAACTCCAGCAATAATTCAGGAAGTCGGGCGGAAAATTCAGACCGGGGGATGACTTTTGAACAACCGGCCTGCAGGGCTGCCTGGCGTAACTCCTTTTGAATGTGTGAAATAAAACCCAGGATTTGAATTGAATCGAGTTCAGCTTCGGCTCGTACGCCTGAAATTACGTCCAGCGCATTTACTCTTTGGCTATTGAGATCAATGAGTAACCAGGCGGGATGGAACGCTCTGACTTTGGCCAAAACATCTTCTGGACGACGGGCAAATTCGACCTTGATACCGGTTTGGGTACTGGCTTCGTTAATTTTGGACGAAAAAAGTAGATCGGTTCCAACAGCAATGATTGGTTTTGACATAGACTCCAGACGCAGCCTGAGGCTGGGAGATAGCTTTTCAGATCAATATTGCCTGGGAGCGCCAGCATCCTGCCGGCAACTGATTGAAGATCAAGCGATTGACACGAGCACAATGTCGGTGATCCCAGCCAGGTTTCTTTTTCTGGAAAGCTATCGCCACCAATCGGACTTCGTCAAATCACCTCACCGCACTTGAGACAAAAAACGTCGCCGTGATTGATTCCGGCGCCGCAATGACGACAGACCATCACTGATACTGATTCCACCCTGATGGCTTCAAATGACCCGGTGGTGCCGGGTAAGGCGGTATTGCAGATACGGCAGAAAATATCACCGTCCGTCGCTGGCGACCCACATTCCATACACACCGCCAGATTGGACTCAATTGGGACTTCAAACAGCGAGTTGGCAAACGGATCGGTGTTGATCGTCTCCACCACAGGCGGTGGAGCGAGAGAATCTTCAAGTGCCAGTGGCGCGGCCTCGCTGGTTAAATCATCTTCTGCCTCGTCCAAAAACTCGGTCATTGCCGAAACTTCGGCAACTGGTTCGGGAAAAACCTCGGGCAGAGCAGCGGTCTCGATTTCGTCTTCGAGTGTGGGCACGTCTTCGGCTTCAAATTCAGACATCAGGGCTTCCACCACTTCCTCAGGTGAGGACGAAACATCCACGACGTCAAAATCAAGTGGTGAATCAGACTCCAGACCCGGCGCAGGTAGTGTGGTGGCTGCCGCTGTCGGGCGAGTGAGTTCCCAGGCAGCACGCCGATCATCAAAATAGGTCGGCACTGATTCCATAAATTCACCCGTCGTGCCATACGGGATTTCAACCTCGCTCACGGGCAGTGAACTTCCATCTTCCTGCACCAGGCCGTGGATTTGAACTGTCCCCTGGGTTTGATCAAAAGAAATGGTGGCGCCACCCGTCGGATCAACGACAATTTCGGTCGTTTGATTGAGCGGAACAACAAAATCCTGGGTTGGAATCGAAACCGGTGGCAACGGAGCAAATGGATTTGGCGTAGGATGCGGATCACTGACACCAGCGGCCCGCTGGCGCAGCCCTTCAACCGACGTGCCCATCATGGCCGCAAACAGTGCCGCATCTTCCGAAGATAACTCACTTAATGCCTGCTCAATAAAGGCTGGATCCGTGGGCAATGACACCGCATCGTGGGCACCAGTTGTGCGCAGCAAATCCTTAAAAAATGACTTGTACTCTCCGCGCGAAACCACCGTAAAGGGGTCTTCCAATTCAGCCGTTGGCGGCCCGAGATAGGCTGGGGAGACTGATTCGGCAGTCGAGGTGAGGGTTAAAACCGAGCTTGCCGAAGCCGGGGTTTCGCTGGCAACGGCATACGAGGAAGCAGCGGCAGTGCCGGGCTCACTCCAGGGAGATTCAGGAATCGGCGACATCCAGGAACTGGAAACATACTCACTGGCGGTTGTGGCAGGTGTCGTTTCCCAGGATGATTCAAGCGGTGGCGGAGCAAGCAAGGACGGATTGTCAGAATCAGCCGTTTCCGAAAAATCACTGGTCGGCACGGGTGCCAGATTGAGACCAGCCGCGACCACATCTGGCGATAAAAACCCATCCAGGTCCTGGTGGCTGGCAAAAACTTCTGGAGGAAACCCATCTTCAGCTTCCGGAATTGATTCAACCTCTTCGGCAACATCTGACCAGGAAGCTTCCGGGGGTGGTGGCTCTTCATCATCAGTAAACCCATAGGCAATCCAGGCATCCCGAATGGCCGCCACCAGTTGGTCCTGGTCAATCGGTTTCAATAACACCTGATCAGCACCGACACGGACAGATTCCCGAGTATCAAACGGCTCAAAGTCGCTCCGTAATAACATCACCGGAATCGGGAGGCCCAGGGTTTGTTTAATGTGACGACAGACCTCATAGCCGTTTTTGCCGGGCATCAGAATATCAATCAATGCCAGTTCCGGCCTCATTTCACCTGCCCGCCGGGTCGCGAGATCGCCATTGCCAACCGCCACAACTTCGTGACCCTGTTCGATTAAAAATGCTTGCAGACTTTTGCGAACTGTAATGCTGTCGTCTGCGACCAAAATTCGTCTTCCCATACCCACCTGTTCGGACTTCCCTTGAAAATATCCCTTCGTTCAACACTTCCAGGCACAGCCATCCCCAAAGACAATCTGGGTTCCGCTCAAGCCTACGTAGTTCACCTGTTGGGAATCTTGAAAAAGAGATGCAGACTTGTTTGTATCAAAAAAATGAGGGGAGATTCAATCTTATACCAGTTCGGAGTCAGTAGTCAGTAGTCAGTAGTTCATTAAGTCTATTTGGTTGAATCACTTGACTATTTTCTAGCGGCAACTGGTGAAAGCGGTGTCAGGCTGCCACGCTCCACACCTGCTGGCATCAGGCACCTTTCCCAATAAACTTGACCCGACCTCCTTCAACCTGAACCGAAAACACAACCCGAGGGCAATTTAACTGGCCTTTGATTTTGGAGGATTGCTCGACCAGGATGCGATGAAATCGCTGGAAGGTAAACTCGTCCACCGCTTCTCCGCACTGCCGTTTGGCCAGAACCACTGCTTCATAGAGTTTTTGAGCCAGTTGTACTTCGCTTTGTGGGTCCTGAAATACAATACTGACATCAACCGGGCCGGATGATTGCCCGCCTGCCGGTTTCGATGGGGTGTTCATCGGGGATTGAGGCGGCGATGACGGTGTCACGGATGGCATTTGGGGGGGCTGCCCAGGATACCCCGGCGGTTGAGGAACGGTTCCACCCGGATAGCCGCCCGGATAGCCTGGTTGCTGGGGAACACCTGGGTATCCAGTACCTGGTGGATAGGCTGGATACTGCGGCATCTGACTTGGCGGATATGGCGGAGGCGCACCATACGGTGAGCCATAAGGCGAAGGATAGCCGCCCGAATAGCCCGGATATGGCGACGGCGGATACCCTTGCGGATACCCCGGATACCCTTGCGGAGGATATGGTTGCTGGTCTGGCGCCGTCGGATAGGTGCCAGATTGCCCCCAGTTTCCTGGCTGCTGGGGTGGTGCCTGGGGAAACAAATCAGCCGACGGGAACATCCCGGATTGGGCCCATCCACCTGGCTGCGGTGGTCCTGGCTGGGGTGACATGGGCGGCACCGCCATCGGGGGCATTCCCCCGCCATACCCAGGGTTCATCGGAGGCGCAGGTGGGGTCAGCGGTTCGGGTCCCGGCATCGGATATCCACCCGATGGATTTGGCTGCAGTGGTTGGGCGACAAGCGGTGGCGGTGGCGGTGGCGGCGCCTGAGGTTCAGGTGGGAGCAATGTTTTTCGAATTTCAGGCGACCAGAGCGCGGCCAAAATTCGCAATTGATCCAAATCACCATCGCAGCGCGCCACACAATCACCGATGGTTCGGGTTCCATCAATCAGGCTGAGAACTTTTCGGACCAGATCTGGGCTGATATGGGCATACCAGTTGGGAGAAAAACCCGCCGGCGGGACAGCCCGGGCCTGCAGATCAGGCAACTGGGCCATTAACTCCTGCTCTTCATCAAACCGGCGGAGCGCTTCCAAAATGAGATCCGAAGCGCGCATCTTGATCACATCCTGGTTGTTGACAGGCTGTGGCAGGAATCGAAACGACCCATCATTCCATCCAACCACGGTAAAAATGACCTGCAATCCCCGTTTGGCACCCAGTTCAGCATCAACGGCGGTTCCTTCGCGAAAATAGATCGAGGCTTTTTCCTGGCTGGGGCTCACCATTTGCAACAGGCCGGTTTTGCGTTCGCGTTCAAACTGGTTGAGCAAATCCACCACGCTGGTCGCCGCAAGCTGACCCACAGCCGGTCGCACCGGTTTGGTTCGTCGCAGCAAACGTTTGACCCGAACCGGGATTTCTTTCACGCTAAACGGCTTGCTCCAGTAATCTTCAACCCCTTTTTCAAAGGCCGAAATCTTTTCGTCCTCCTGATCACGCGACGTCAAACACACAAAAGGCACCGCACTCAAAACTTCATCATCCTGCAGAGTGGCAAAAAGCTGGCTGCCATCCATTTTCGGCATCATCAAATCAGAAATGATGATTGACGGGGTTTGCTGACGGGCTTTTTCAAGCGCCTCAACGCCATTGTTGGCCGTGATGATCTGGCATCCAAGCGGGCGAATAATTTTTTCCAGAATCATTAACACGTGTGGCTCATCATCAACGAGCAGGATCAATCGGTCAGAAAAATTTTCTTCGCCGCTGGCACCACCACCGGCACCAGTGTCAACCCAGGTGGCTTTGGCGCCCTGCATCCACTTCTCATCACGTTCCTGGATCATTTCCCGCAGTTCTTTGCGGTAATCAGCGTCCTTTTCGCCAAATTCCGGCAACATTTTCATGAAACCAGTCGCGGCTTCAGGTTGTTGTGCAGCAATGTAGAGCGTAATGACCTGGCGGCAGTGTTCATAGGCCCGGTCAAACTGCTTCAGCTCAAAGTAGATGTTAATCATCTGCTTGAGAATCGTGGCTCGATGGTCGCTATCAACCATGCGTTCCACTTTTCGGTAAAAAGCCAGCGCCAGTTCATGCTGTTTGGTTTGACGATACAGATCAGCCAGTTGGATAAAGTGGGAGATGGCCGCGTCAACGTTGTTGGCCGCTTGATAGGTCTCAGCCAGACGGCGGAGGGCTTCGGCGTTCTGGGGATTTTCCTGAACGAGACGGCTGAGTTGCTCAATCTCCCGATTGAGTTTCAACTGATCTACCTGTTTGCGAACATTCTTAAGGATATCCATAGCAACGTGCGGCTACCTTCCATTGAAAGTCTCTAAGGCTTGCCAGGAATACATCAAGCCCAAAAGGCTGAACCGGTTCTCACCTGCGGCCCAGCTCACAATGAACCCAGCGGAAACAGCAACCAACGACCTCCGGTTGCAACTGGCGATTCCGGCAAGGCTGGTTGCCTCCATCAGTCTGCAGTTGATGACTCTGGCACGGACCATTGCAGGTGACCGTCCCAGGCAAAGTCTGTCGTGCAACCTGTTACTCACAACGTTGGTTGTGCACGTTTGAAGAAAACTCAGTGAAGAAAACAAAGATGTTTTGTTTTCAGGGAAATATCGGCAAGTTTAGGGTTCCAGGTTGTGGAGCAAATACGAGGGGCGTGCGGTAAAGCAAGCCAGGTGGCTGGAATTATAGAATGAAGAGGGCCAAATGCAAGGTTGACAACACTTAAACTGGTTTCCAGCCGGGTTGTCAAGCCTGATCAGAACCAAACGACAAAGCCATCCAGGCTAGAAACCAGACCAAAAACCAGCACCGGCAAAAGGCGGAAACCTAATTCACTCCTCCACTTGCCGGACCAGATTCATCGTCGGATCCACCCCAGATAATCCGAAGTGATTCAAGACAGTCAGCGCGTACCAGTTCATTGCGATCTTTGACGGCGCCGCGTCGGAGCGCTTTAATTGCCCGACGGTCACCAATTTTCCCCAGCGAACGGGCAGCCCCAGCCCGAACTAAAAAATCTTCGTCATTGATCATCAGCTCACACAGTGGGTCAACTGACCGTTTTTCCAACATTTCGCCCAATGCAACGGCGGCGGCATAGCGGACCCAATGGTGATCGGCCCGTAAAAATTCGATCAGGGTGGTGGCACATTCGAGCCACTGCAGTTTTCCCAAAGCCAGGGCGGCAGAACTTCGCACCAGCGGGTCTTTTGAAACCAGATCCAGCACCAGCGACCTGGCCAGGGATTCATCCCCAAGCGTCCCCAGGGCTTCAGCCGCTGAAACCCGGACCCACCAATCTGAATCACGAAGCGCATTGACCAGCGCCGTCACCGCCCGCCGGTCACCAATTTTGTGAAGTGCCTCAACTGATTGCAACCGCACGCGCGGGTCGGGATCATCCAAAACTTTGATGAGCGCATCAACCGCCATTGCATCGCCAATCAATCCAAGTTTGGCGGCGGCTTCTTCACGGATTTCTGGGTCAGTGGACGTCAGGTTTTCAATCAATGTTGACACATAAGACTCCGAATGGTCGGCAGAACGGCTTACAGGTTGGCTCATTGTATCTGATGGAAATGGATGGAGATTCGGAAAGTGGTCTCATCATATGCAATTGGCATTTTGAATTCAACCATCTGTCTGATGCAGTACGAGGATGTCTGTCAGATTTCGGCGAAACACGTCAGCAAGCCAAACAAGGTGACTCACACATTGACGGACGGATAGCCGTGAAACTACACTCGGGGAGTTTGAAACACGGCTGGGCTGGCATCTCCCCATACCTTGCCTGACAAGCTCTTTGGGCTGAAGAAAACAGGGCTGGAACGAAAGAAAATAGGTTAAACT
>DAOQNB010000268.1:0-7338 GCA_035335845.1 Acidobacteriota bacterium
GGTGATTGATGGAAAATTGTATGTGGCTGGTGGTCGAAACAGTGACAGTTTTACGCTGACCACGCTTGAGGTTTTTGATCCGCTGACGAAAACCTGGGAAAATCGGGCACCGATGCCGACTGGCCGGAGTGGAATTGCAGGCAGTGTGGTTGATGGTCGGTTGTATATTTTTGGTGGTGAGGGAAACCGCAGCCACCCGCTTGGGGTTTTTGAGGAAAACGAATCATACGACCCAATCACCAATTCCTGGCGTACAGAACTCCCCATGCCTACCCCTCGCCACGGGATTGGGGCGGCGGCCCTCAACGGTCGGATTTATATCCCTGGCGGCGCCCCCGTCCAGGGATTTGGACAAACCGCAGTTCATGAAGTGTTTGTGGTCGATAGCAACCAGCCAGTCAATCGCGCTCCGGTGATTGAACCAATTCCAGATGTTGAACTGCGGGCATATGACCAGCAGTGTATCCCGATCCGGGTCACTGATCCGGAAGGGGATGCGGTCACGGTGAATTGTGGTCCAAACAACCCTGGTTTTGTCCAATGTCGCACGGGAAATCCGCCCGAAATTTGTCTTCAACCCATTGCGATTGACGGTGGGACGTTTCAGGTATGTGTTGTGGCCACTGACACATTTGGAAATCAATCAACCACGTGCTTTCAAGTCACAGTCCAGGCCAACACCCCACCTGAATTCCGCCCCTTTCAGCCTGTGACGATGAAGGAAGGCGACACGTTTTTGATTCTGGCTCTGGCCATTGATCGCGACACCCCACGGGATCCTGAAAAAGATGGCAAAGTCAGCCTGCGCCTGGCAGAAGGCGCCCGGTTTGCCAAATTTGTAGATAAAGGGTTTGGAATGGGTGAACTCACGCTCACCCCAACCACAGGGGATGGCACACCTGAAGGAAAACCATACCGCCTGGTTTTTGAGGCCACCGATTATGGTACCCCGCCGCAGTCCTCGACAGAAATTCTCAGAATTTCTGTGATTGGCAAAGATGTTTCCAACGCCCCAGAAATCCTCAATGTGACCTATGAAGGCAAATTGCTAACGATCACCGGATTTCGGCTTCAGCCAGCTCCACAGGTTGAAATCAATGGACAGACAATTCCGGTCGCTCCGGGTCAAACCAATGCATCAGTCCTGATTATTCAGGGAAAAAAGAAAAAGCTGAATTTAAAAAGCGGGAAAAATACAATCACGATTACCGTCAAAGGCATACCATCACGCCCTTTCGAATTCCGACTTTGAATGCTCAATCACCCAACCTATGAACCAAACCGCTGTTGTTATTTTTAATCCTCGATCAGGGGCTCACAAACGGAGAAACCGCGCGGCTGAAATCCAGAACTACATTCAGCACCTCAATCAGTTTGGAATTACAGCCGAACCCTGGCCAACCACCGGTCCTAATGATGCCACCCGACTGGCTCACGAAGCGATTGTCAAAGGCGTGGATCTGGTGATTGCCAGCGGTGGGGATGGAACGTTAAACGAAGTGCTGCAAGGCATGGCCCGCAGTCAAACACCGCTGGGAATCTTTCCAGGCGGAACCGCCAATGTACTGGCCAATGATCTCAACATCCCATCAGACCCGGCAGCCAATGCCAGATTCATTGCTGAAGGTCAGCGACGGCCAATAACCATTGGGCTGGCTGGGAACCGCTACTTTTTTCTGATGGCAGGCATTGGACTGGACGCGGCCATGGTCAAAAACGTTGATTCGTCGCTCAAAGCCAAACTCGGCGAGGGCGCCTATTTGATTTCGGGTCTCCAGCACCTGGTGAAGCACCCGCAAACGTTTACAGTTGAAGTGAATGGCCAGTCGTATCAGAGCGGATTTGTCGTGATTGGGAATTCAAAAGGGTATGGTGGCGGCTTTAGTCTGACACCTCACGCCAGTCTCTTTGCACCTCAGTTCGAAGTCAGTATTTTCCCCCCAAAAAGCTTTGGATTTGAATATCTTCCTTTTGCGCTTACCTCCCTGGTGAGCAGTGTTGACAAGATGAAGGGGGTTATCAAGCTCCAGTCAAGTCACATCAAGGCCTATGGTCTGGAAACCAATCAGCCCTGGGTTCAGGTTGATGGCGAGCTTTTAGGTCCACTTCCAATGGAATTTTCTGCCATTCCACAGGGCTTAACTCTGGTGCATAGTGAGACGGGAAAATAGGGTTCCGGGTTTAGTGAAAAGGACACAAAGGACACAAAGGACATAAATTTCGAAAACCCGGAACCCGGAACCCGGAACCCGGAACCCGGAACCCGGAACCCGGAACCCGGAACCCTTGAATTTAAAGTCCATACCGCTGGAGGCGGCGATACAGTGCGCTTCGGCTCAACCCTAAGGTCTCGGCAGCCCGGCTGACATTGCCATCGTGGCGAGCCAGTGCTTTTTTGATCAGCAGGCATTCAACCTCTTCAAGACTCATCTCTTCCAATCGTGGTGAAGACTCGCGGAATGCCTGTAACCCCAAATCACCAACCTGAACCACCTTCCCTTGTGCCATTAACACGGCCCGTTCGATGACGTGGTCAAGTTCCCGAACATTCCCTGGCCAGCCGTGGTTTAGTAATGCCTGCATGGAGTGCTGGTCAAACCCGTTGAGTGACTTTCGATAGTGCTGGGTGTGCTGGGTCAGGAAATGAAGCGCCAGAAGCGGGATATCTTCCCGCCGTTCACGAAGCGGGGGCAGGCGGATTTCAATCGTATTCAACCGAAATAACAGGTCTTGCCGAAACCGGCCATTTTTGACCTCTTCGCTCAGGTCCGCGTTGGTGGCTGACAAGATCCGCACACTGACTTTTCGTGTCCGCGATGATCCAACCCGTTCAAATTCGCCAGTTTCCAGTACTCGCAACAGTTTGGTTTGCAAATTAAGCGGTACGTTGGCAATTTCATCCAGAAACAATGTTCCGCTGTCAGCCAGTTCAAACCGGCCTACCCGGTCAGCTTTGGCATCGGTATAGGCGCCTTTGACATGGCCAAACAGTTCACTTTCGAAAACACCTTCGGAGAGCCCTCCGGCATTGACCGTCACCAGCGGCTTCCCGGTCCGCAGTGACACCGCGTGGAGCGCTCGCGCCACCAGACCTTTCCCAGTACCGTTTTCGCCAGTAATCAACACGTTGGCATCAGAGGGTCCAACCCGTTCAATCATTTGCAACACAGGGCGCATACTGGCGGAATCAGCAATCAGTTTAGGATATCCTTCATTGCGCAACATCCGGTTTTCAGCTTCCAGACGCTGTCCCCGTCGTAACGCCTGACCAAGTTCAATCTGGTTGCGCAAAATCGTCAACAGCCGTTCATTATCCCAGGGTTTTTGGACAAAATCGCGCGCACCACGGCGAATCGCTTCGACGGCCAGCTCAACACTCCCCCAGGCCGTCATCACCACCACCGGCAGCGTGCTATCAACAGCTTTGATTCGTGACAGTAAATCCAGTCCTTCCTGGCCAGATGTTGTGTCGCGCGCATAATTGAGGTCCATCAGCACGACATCGAAGTCCTGTTTTCCAATTGCATCCAGAATCGCCGATGGGGATGCAGCCGAAACAATTTTGTAGCCTTCCGCTTTTAACATTAGTCGGAGGGCTTCCAGCACATGGGCCTGATCGTCGGCAATTAAAATCATTGGGGCAAATGAATCGGTCGGTTTCATAATTTTTTTAGTGAGGTTTCGGGTCCCTGGGTATTTCTCAAGATGAAACGGTTCAGAAGTGCAACCAATGTGCCATGACATCAGATACATCCAGGTCGTTTGTGTTCGTTGCCAGAGTTTTTGAGCAACGAGAGATCACCACTCAGAATGCTGGTATTCCAAGCTGGTAACCTCTCGGATTACAAGTCTTTCCTCAATCGAACGCTCTCAAACACTATCACCTGGGCTGGCCTTATCCTGGGCCATTGGACTCTGTTAGATTGCACCGCTTGCATACTACCATATCTGGCAGGTGCCCGGTTTTGGGATTTTTGTTGTCCACCAATGGAAATACGCCCGGCGTTCACGCTCCAGATAGAAGGGGCAGTTGATTCAGCCGGAACTCTATTTTCCGAGACCTGGATTGACCTGGTGATAGAGGAACAGGCAAGCTAAGGCTTCCCCCCCTTACTTTTCATAAGAGGTGAACCAATGCGCTTGCCCAAACTTCTGTTGGCCAGTTTGCTCTGGGTACCGTTTCTGGTGGCTATGTTCCCACATTCTGTTTTTTCGCAAACACCTGCCCGTGATTTCTCAAAAGAAACCTCGCGTCCCAAACCTGCCTGGATTCAGGACGCAGTCATTTATGAAATTTTCCCGCGCACGTTTTCCGCCAAAGGCAATTTTGCGGGCGTAACCGAACAACTTGACCGACTCAAAACACTCGGCGTGGACGTGATCTGGTTGATGCCAATCCACCCAATTGGCGAAGTCAAACGCAAAGGGACGTATGGCAGCCCATATGCCGTCAAAGACTATTATGCGATTAACCCTGACTATGGCACCGCAGAAGACCTTAAAAAACTGGTTCGTGAAGCCCATCAACGCGGGTTAAAAGTCATTATTGACATTGTGGCCAATCATACCGGCTGGGATAGTGTGATGATGAAAAATCCCGAATTTTACGTCCAGAATGCCGCCGGGCAGATTATTTCACCTTACCCGGACTGGACAGATGTGGCCGATCTCAATTATGACAATCCGAAGCTTCGGGACTATATGACCAGCATGCTCAAATACTGGCTGCAAGAGTTTGATTTGGATGGATTTCGATGCGATGTTGCCGGTTTTGTACCGACCAGTTTCTGGGATCAGGCACGGGTTGAACTCGAAAAAGTCAAACCCAATCTGATTATGCTGGCAGAATGGGATCAACCAGACCTGCTGGTCAAGGCTTTTGACATTGACTATGCCTGGCCCTTTCACAAAGCGCTCGATGGTGTGTTAACCGGCAAGGAACCGGCGACATTGCTCCGAAAAGTATGGGAAACCGAGCGCAACACCTTTCCAGCCGGTTCGCTCCATCTTCGATTTTCAGACAACCATGACGAACGACGGGCCATTGTCCGCTTTGGCGAACACGGGGCGCTGGCTGCCCAGGCACTGATGTTTACCCTTGACGGTGTACCCTTGATTTACAACGGCATGGAAGTTGGAGACACTGCCGAATCGGGGGCACCTGCTCTGTTTGAAAAAGTTCCGATTTTATGGCAAATCGGTGAGCGCCGCCCCGAATTTGCCCGGTTTTACAGCCAGATGGTTCCACTGAGAAAAAAACATGCCGCCCTCCGACAGGGCGAAACCATCTGGCTGCAAAATTCTGATGAATCACATATCGTGTCGTATTTGCGGCGGTCCGGTGGTGAAGAATTCCTGGTTGTAATCAATTTTTCCAATCGTCCATTTCGTGGATTTGTCGAAGTCAACCGAGGGAATCAGTTTGAAGAAGTCACTCCAGATTTGACCGATGGCAAAACACAACGTGAAACAATTGTCTCGCTTCCCACGATCACCCTCGATCCGATGGGTTTCCGCATTTTTCGGAGAGCAACGAAGTAGCCAGGAAAAACCACACGGGCTGAGCGAGTGGTGAAACCACCAGGAACAAATGAATCGGCTTCATCCAGACAACAAACCTCTGGCTGTAAAACGTTGAAAAATAAACAAATAGCGAATTGTTCAACCTTGAACATTGGCTTCCGAGACCGTGGGCTTCGCACCACAACTACCCAACAACAACCCTTTAGCAGACAGTTCAGTAATTCAACCAAATAAACTTAGGGAACTACTGACTACTGACTACTGACTACTGACTGGTATAAGGATGGACCACATGCACCGAAAAATATTTGTTCGCGGTCAATTCCAAACCTGGTTCCGGCTGTTCATGCTTGGACTGGTGGTTTTGGCCAGTAGCCAGCTCACGCCGGCTCAAACCAAACCCGCTCTGGCAGTAACGGCTGAGCAGGTTCGCGAAAACATCCGCAAAGCAGTCAATTATGAGGCTTTGATCAAAAATTCAAGTGGATTGGTCATCAAAGGCGAGGCAGTCTATGTTGGCGTGGACCATACATTTGAACTGGCCTGGACTCCGGATGGAAAGTTTATGGAGCAACTTTCAGGCCGCCTCAAGGTCCGCACCGCCTTTGATGGGAAAACAACCTGGACCACCGACTGGTCAGGGTTACCCTACCCGATGGCCCTTGAGGATCACGAAACCTCGCGACTTGAGTACTGGCTGCGAACATTCTACTGGCTCAATCCTAAAGCCCCGGTTGAAATCCGACCGATTACTGACCAGACCACCTCTGACCAGATCGCGCTGGGGGTTAAAGTCAAGGATGGGCTCACCGAAGCAACAGTTCTCATTGATCGAAAAACCTGGTTTCCGACCAGTTTCAAATATGGAGTGACGGGTCCGCCGCAAGAGTGGAAGTTGCTGGATTACAAACCAGTTCGGGGGATATATTTTCCTCACACGACTGAAAACACAGTTCGTGGGCTCGTCAATTCATACCGGCTCAAAACAATCGTACCGCTGGAAAATAAAGCTGACGCTCAATTTGAATATCACCCAACAATTCCCGGTGATACGACCTGGTCAGACCTTCCTCCAGCCATTGAGATGAAGCGTACCCGAACTGGACATTATCTGGTTCACCCAAAAATCAACGGAAAGGATATGGGCTGGTTTATCTTTGACAGCGGTGCGGGTTCGATGGTGATTTCAAAAACCGTAGCTAAAGAACTGGAATTACCAGTGTTTGGACAAATTCCCGTTGGTGGAGTAGGCGGGTACACCCAGTCATCTTTGTGCGAAGGAAAACTCTTTGAACTGGGGCCAATCTCGATTCACAACACAATCTACCTTGAATACGACTTTGGACAATTATCAGCCATTTTTGGTGAAAAAATCGCTGGAATTTGCGGCTTTGATCTGTTCACCCGCGCGGTGGTCGCCCTTGATTCAACGACCAATCAAATCGAAATTCATAACCCGGCTAAATTTGAGCTACCGAGTGCCCGGTGGCAGGACATGATCATTGTTGACCGACACCCCCACGTAAGATGCCGATTTGAAGGCGACCGGGAAGGTGTTTTTAAAATTGATACCGGGGCAAATTCAACCGTCATCTTTACAACCCAGGCAGTTGACTCATTGAAATTGCTTGAAAATCGAAAAACTGAATCCGGCAAATCAGGTGGCGTTGGCGGTACAGTTGAAACCAGACGTGGTCAGCTTGACTGGATTGAATTTGGCGGACAGCGCTTCACCAATCAGATTGCGATGTTTTCACAGGCAAAAGAAGGTGCCCTTTCGAATCCGTACCTGACCGGAGTCATTGGGGCACCACT
>DAOQNB010000269.1:0-1556 GCA_035335845.1 Acidobacteriota bacterium
TGTTCGCGAGTGGTTCGCGAAATGATCCAGAGATTCCAGTAGCCTTGCCGGAATCCAGCAAAGGCAATTTTGTCACCGTCGGGTGACCAGCTATGCGGCCAGTGCTGGCCTCGGTCAGTGGTAAGCTGGGTGATTTCCCCGCCCTGGCTGGGCATAACGACGAGCTGAGTATCTTCGCCGCGTTTAAGCTGGAGGGCGACCCATTTTCCATCTGGTGACCAGCAGGGGAATCCAAGCGATTCCTGATCAAAAGTAATCTGTTTTGGCTGGCCGCCTTCAATCGGCACCAGCCAGACGTTGGTGGTGGTCCCATCGCGCTTGGAATTAAACGCCACCATTGTTCCATCAGGGGAAAGCCGTGGGAAATCGGTGTCCTTTTCAAACTTCTGGAGCAGGGTTTCCTTGCGGCTTTCCGGAACAATTGACCAGAATGCCTGCTGGCCTTCGCGGTTGGATCGGAAATAGATCTTCGAACTGTCTGGTGACCAGCTTGGAATGGTCTCAACTGCCGGGTCGGTGGTGAGTTGCGTTTGATGATTTCCGTCGGCATCCACCATCCAGATGTCAGGATTGGTCCCTTGCCGCCATTTTTCAAAGGCAATCTTGCTACCATCAGGAGAAAAGACTGGACGGGTACTCCGCCCGGTTTCAAGCATTAAGGGAACAGGTTTCGTTTTTGAAGTCTGGGTTCTGGGATCAAGTTCAAGCGACCATAGATTGCTGGTCATCGAAAGCGCGCTGTAGGCAATCTTTTTTCCATCTTTTGAGATCGTCAGGTGGCGAGGCGTCCCGATGCCCAGATTGGCCAGTTGATATGGCTCGCCATCGGGTTCACAACTCGTTGGCGAAACATCAATTTTCCACATGCCGTAGTTTCCATCTTCCAAAACGGCTGAATAGAAAATCCCCTTTCCATCAGGTGCAAAAATCGGGTCGTAAATATAGCGTTGCGTCGCCACAATCCGCACCAGTTCTTTGGATTCAGTCGAAATCGCCCAAATAGCTGAAGTTCGGCGGTCATAGGTAGCAAAAGCAATCCATTTCCCATCGGCTGACCAGGATGGCGTCCCGTGACCTCCGGCTGGATTGCCCACCTGGGTCACGGCTTGCGGGTTCCCTCCCCGAGCGGGCACGGTCCAAATAGTTGACGGAGGCTGAGCCGGTGCGGCATTGCCACTCAAATCAGTCAACCCATCCGATTGAAATGCCAGGAGTTTCCCGTCAGGAGACCAGATTGGTCGTGAACCAAACTCACTGAGCTGTTTGGGTGACCCACCCAGCACGGAAATAACCCAAATCCCACTCCGGTTTTTGCTGTGGTAGGCAATCCATTCGCCATCGGGTGACCAGGCGGGCTGCACATTCTGCTCGCCGTCGGTGGTCAACTGGAGTTCACGGCCTCCAGCCACCAGTTGTTTGATATAGAGTTCGAAGCCACCGCTTTTATCTGAGCAATACACCATTGACCGTCCGTCAGGTGAAAAGGTCGGATACACGTCAAGCCCCGAGGAAATTGTGGTTTGGACGGCTTTTACATCCCCCAGGCTTGTTTTTTG
>DAOQNB010000269.1:1656-7338 GCA_035335845.1 Acidobacteriota bacterium
ACCGTTCGTTGCTGGGAGCTGGTGACCTGCTCGCTTTCAGTCAAATCAATGTCGGTTGGCATGCCAGGAACTGGCTCCAGCGGCTGGCTGGGCGTATATGCCGCCGGGTTAATGACAAACGCCTGATCGAGTTCACGTTGAACAGCTTTTAAGTCAACCACCACTTCAGCAAACGACGCATACCGGTCATTTGGGTCTTTCATCAGGCAACGTTGAACAATCCGTTTAAGCAACGGAGGAGTCGCCAGCCCGGTCGTCGGCCAGGCACGAGGCTCATCAGCCACAATTTTAGTGACGGTTTCCAGGGTCGTATTACCTGAGAATGGATGTTTCCCAGTCAGCATTTCATAGAGCACGATCCCAAACGAGAAAATATCGCTGCGCGGGTCAAGGGTGTTTCCTCGCGCCTGTTCGGGGCTTAAATACCTGACAGTCCCCAGAATGATCCCTTCTCTGGTGTCTTTCACCTGAGTCACTTCATCGGTTTCAGCCTCAGCCGGATCGTCTTGCAGCAATTTGGAAATTCCAAAATCCAGGATTTTGACCCGCCCCTCATCACTCACCATCAGGTTTGACGGCTTGATGTCGCGGTGCAGGATTCGCCGCTGATGGGCGGCACCCAGTCCATCAGCAATCTGAATCGCAAATCCAACACATTCGTTGGCGGTCAGCCGTCGGGCACGCATCAGGGTTTCGAGGGCGCGGCCTTCAACATATTCCATCACCAGAAATGGAACGGTGGTGGTTTTGTCTTCCTGAACATTTTCAGCCGCCCCAACTTCGTGGATCACAATCACGTTCGGATGGCTCAACGCGGCCAGCGCACGGGCTTCGCGCAAAAAGCGGGCGCGGCGCTCGGCATCATCCTTGTTGAGACGCATCACTTTAATCGCCACCTGGCGGTGCAGGATCGCATCAGTGGCCAGATACACTTCGCCCATCCCACCACGACTTAAAAACCGGGTCAGGGTGTAATGACCAATTTTTTTCGGCAAAGCAAACGAATGCACGGTATTTTTCGGGCTTAGGTCTGAGAAATTTACCCTATAGCATTTCAGAAAAAGGTTCAGGGTCTCATCTTTCAACGAGGAGATTTTATCGTTCGTCCCACTCAACAGACCTCGCACCTCAAGGCGTTACTCTGAACCGAAACCATTTTCTGAAATACCCTAACTACCATTTTGGGATGAACCCTTCGCATCAGAAGACAGTCAAGCAATTCAATTAAATAGACTTAGTGAATTACTAACTACTGACTACTGACTACTGACTGGTATAAAATGATTGACTTGTGTGAAGACCACCGAGTTTGTGGCACTATTTCTATCTTCTTTTTCCAGTGAAATCCAGATTTCCGCTGCTCAAATGCAAATTTCATTTTTTAACTAAAGGATGCGTTTATGGATTCGTTTCAGCGACATCAAAGCTTTTCAACATTCGCCCGTGCTTTGACCTGGATTGGTTGTGGATGGATCTGGCTGATGGTGTTTTGGGTACAGCCAGGCGTTTGGGCTCAAACCACACCGGCCTCAAACCAGTCGGGAAGATTTCAGGTTTTTGTCAAAGGCAAACCTGTTGGAATGGAAATCTTTCAAATCAAAGGAGATGAATATATCGGTGAAGTCTCGATTGATCTGGGGGTCAAGGTCAACGGCAAATCCAGGTTGCGTTATCGTGGAAACCAGATTGAGTTCTTTGAAGCCGAACAAAACAATGCCAGATTGTCGCTTGATACCTCCACCACGCCGATGAAACTCACCAGTCCGGCTGGAACCCGCGAAGTCATCATCCCGGATGGCGCGATTTTGCTTGAAACCGTGTACCTGCACCAGTATCACGCCCTGGTTAACCGATATGACCTTGAAAAAGGTGGGAAACAGTCGTTTCAAACCTTTGTGCCGACGATTGGCATGGTGTTTCCCCTGACCTGCGAATTGACCGAACGGATTGAACCAGCGCCGCCAAACCAGCCAATGACGCTGCTCAAATTTCAAACCAATGTTGCCAATGTGCAGGTGATCAACCTGATTACCGACGAAAACCGCTCGATTTTGATGATTGATGTTCCGGCTCAGGGTTACACGGTGGTTCGGGAAGGGTTTGAATCACTCCGCCCCCGGTCTGAAACCGAGATTGTCAGTGACAAATATGACCGGATTGAAGTGGAAATCCCAACTACCAATGGCGTCAAACTGGCTGGAACCTTAACCGTTCCCAAAAACGGCAATTCCCGCCATCCGGTTGTGGTCCTTATCACAGGCTCTGGTCCACAGGATCGGGATGAAGATACGCCCCCATTTATCAACTACCATCTCTTTCGGCTGATTGCTGATCGACTCTCCC
The DNA here is from genome assembly GCA_035335845.1 of Acidobacteriota bacterium. GTDB lineage: Bacteria > Acidobacteriota > Blastocatellia > Chloracidobacteriales > Chloracidobacteriaceae > JACQXX01. The sequence goes on from DAOQNB010000269.1 coordinate 4,000, forward strand.
ACAATGGAATTGCCACGTTGCGGTGTGATGATCGCGGCGTAGGCAAAAGCACCGGGGATTTTCTCAGCGCCGGGTTTCACGATTTTATTGCTGATGCCCGGGCCCAGGTGGAGTTTCTCAGAAAACGCCCGGAGATTGACCCGGCCCGAATCAGCGTCCTTGGACATAGTGAAGGCGGCTACACGGCGCCCCTGCTGGCAGCCACCGATTCAAAGCTTAAAGCGGTTGTCATTTTGGCCGGTCCTTCAAAACGGCTGGATCCCCTGATGATTGAACAACTTGAATACCAGGCCGGGTTTCAAGATCTACCAGAGGGCACACGAAGCTATGCCCGGTCTTTGATTGATGCCACCAAAAAAATGATTGCCGATGTGAAAGCCAACAAATCAGTGACTGACAAAGAAGGCCGAAAGCTGGTGAAAGTTGGACGCTTACAGTGGAATATTGACTATTTTCGGCAGCATTTTGCCCACGATCCGGTGAAGACGATTCGCAAAGTCCGGTGCCCGGTGCTGATTTTGCAGGGAGACCGGGATGTGTTGGTCCAGAAATACCATGCCGAAGCCCTGGCCGCCGAACTCAAGCAAGCCGGGAACAAAAACGTCACGCTTCACATCTTTCCCTATTTGACCCATATGTTTACCACTTTCCCGTACAACAACCCCGATCCGAAGGCACTTTCCAAATCTGAAACGGTTTCGGATGAATTTTTGGAGGCGCTCAAGGACTGGGGAATCAAAAACTTTTGAGATGGTAACTGGTGACTGGTGACTGGTGACTGGTTCTTGGTGACTGGTTCTTGGTGACTGGTTCTTGGTTCTTGGTTCTTGGTTCTTGGTTCCTGGTTCTTTGAAGGTATTGGCGCCAAGGCACCGGTCACCCGAAAAAGCAAAAAACCCGTTCAAGGACGGGTTTTTCATTTTGCTTTGAGTGTAAGGAAAAATTTGGTGGAGCTAAGCGGGATCGAACCGCTGACCTCTTGAATGCCATTCAAGCGCTCTCCCAGCTGAGCTATAGCCCCACATTGGTGATGTCAAACTGTTTTGAAGGGCGGTACGATAGCCCATGACGGGGTATTCGTCAAGCATTTTGTGCAAGCCACCGATGTTGACAGTTCAGAAAGTGGTCGTCAGTATCGGGGTTGATGCTTCAGTTTCCGGTTTATTTCGCGTGATTTTCAATTTTTCACTCAGGAGAAGGTTCCATGTTCAACAAAGTTCTCGTGCTTTCAGCCTCGGCTGGGGCAGGCCATATCCGTGCTGCCCAGGCCATTGAAAAAGCAATGATGGATCTGAATGCGGCCCGCGAGGTCCGCCATATTGATACGCTGCAATACACCAACCGCATTTTTCGACATTTTTATTCAAAAGCCTACATTGATATGGTCAACGAAGCCCCGGAAGTCCTCGGCTGGCTGTATGACTATCTGGACAAACCCTGGGAAAAAGAACGCCGCCGGCTGGCGTTTGACAAACTCAACACCCGTCCGTTTGTGAAACTCCTCAACGAAGAACAACCCGATATTGCGATTTGCACCCACTTTCTGCCTTCGGAAATTATTTCGTGGCTGACAGCCAAAGAACGTCTCCACTGCCCGCAGGCGGTGGTGGTGACAGATTTTGATGTCCATGCCATGTGGTTATGCCACCACTATCAGCAGTTTTTTGTCGCGCTGGACGAAACACGCGTCCATTTGGAAAAAATGGGAATTCCAGGTGAGAAAATCACGGTGTCTGGGATTCCAATTGACCCAATCTTCTCACAAACCAAAGACAAAACCGCGATGCGGGCCAAACACGGGTTGGAGCCACAGTTGACCACGATTCTGATTTCGGCGGGTGGGTTTGGTGTTGGCAATATGGAACACCTGCTCACATCACTCTTTGAACTCCGCCATCCGGTGCAGATTATTGCCGTTTGTGGAAAAAGTGCGGAACTCAAACAACGGGTTGAAGAAGTAGCCGCCAAACGGCCCACCGCAAGTCAGGTTCGGCTCAAAGTGCTTGGATTTACCACCGACATGGATGAATTGATGTCAGCTTCGGACATCTTGCTGGGCAAACCCGGTGGGCTGACCACGTCCGAAGCGCTTGCCAAAGGGCTGGTATTTGTCATCGTCAATCCGATTCCTGGTCAGGAAGAGCGCAACTCTGATCATTTGCTTGAAGAAGGCGTCGCCATTCGGTGCAATAACCTCCCTGCCCTGGCTTACAAAATTGACCGGCTACTCGACAACCCCGAACGCTTTGCTCAAATGCAGCAGGCGGCTCTGGGTATGGCTCATCCAGATGCGGCCCGAACGATTGTCACCCGGTTGCTCGAACTTAATCAGAAGTAAACAACCGCTCCAGAAGATGAAAATCAACCGCGCTGGCGGCCCGCCCCAGGGCGACCGCCAGCTCTGGATCGAGGGGTTTGATTTCTTCGACCAGGCCGAGAACTTCAACAATGTCACCGATGGTCACGGCTGATTCAAACTGAAGTCGCCACTCCTCTGATAACTGCTGATAGCGCTCTGGGGTGAGGATGTCTTCATCATCAAAATCAGCGCTGGTATCAACCATTTCATAGTTGACACCCAGCAAATCAGCCAGTTTTTGAAAAACTTCGCTTTCTCGAAACGGTTTTGGCAGAAATCCATTGGCGCCGACCTCTGCCATCAGGGCTCGATCCTGGTCAAACACACTGGCTGAAATTGCCACAATCGGGGTGGCGGGCAGATTGAGCTGGGCTTCAAGTTCGCGAATAGTACGGGTGGCCTCATCGCCATTCATTTTCGGCATTCGAATGTCTATCAGCAACAACTGCGGACGTTTGGTTTGCCAGAAGGTAATCGCTTCTTTTCCGTTTCGGGCTTCAAACACGTCAAACCCCGCAGATTCAAGCAACTGGCTCAACAGCCGCCGGTGGTCGGCATTGTCATCAACCACCAGAATTTTTGGAACTGGCTGATCTGGCACCAACCGCAGCACACGCATTGACAGAAGCGGAATCTGATAGTCCTTTGACCGGGGAAGATCAATTTCAAACCAGAAAGTCGAACCTTCTCCGACCTGACTTCGAACCTGGATCGCCCCCCCCATCAATTCAACCAGATCGCGACTGATGGCCAGACCGAGTCCGGTGCCCTCGCGCAGATTGATTCCGGTTTGGGTTTGTGAAAACGGGATAAATAATGAGTCAAGTTCTTCAGGAGCAATGCCTTGACCGGTGTCTTCAACTTCAAAATAGCCACGGCCTTCCATCCAGGAAGCCCGTAGAATGACCCGACCCGATTGGGTAAATTTGATGGCATTGCTCAACAGGTTGAGCAAAATCTGGCGGAGTCGGCCTTCATCC
>DAOQNB010000270.1:0-7333 GCA_035335845.1 Acidobacteriota bacterium
ACCCGGAACCCGGAACCCGGAACCCGGAACCCGGAACCCGGAACCCGGTTCTTCAGGATCGAATCGCCGTGGACATAAAAGGCGTGTTTTTGTGGGCAATGGCATTCCCCTGATGGTCAATCGCAATTAGCCCGGCAAAGCTGGCCAGTTCATCAATTTCAGCCAGGACAATCTGGCCGGCGGCTTCAAGTGATTTGCCATCCTTTACCAGGTCGCTCAGCCGCTTGGCCGAGAGCAGGACCATAATCCGTTCGCCAACCCCAGTCAGTGACACCCCAACCAGCGGAGTGCAAAAGGTTCCAGCACCAATGATTGGGGTGTCGCCAATTCGACCAGGGTAGCACTGACCCGTACCGCCAGTTGATGTTCCGGCGGCCAGACGGCCTTCTGTGTCGAGCGCAACGCAGCCGACTGTGCCCAGGCGTGGGTTTTCAGATTTCCACTCGTCAGCCATTTTCTGGTAATCGAGCCGCATATTGTGCTCGGTCAAATGTTCGCGCCAGTAGGTAATTTTGGCCTCAGTCGCCACCACCGCCGGGTCAAACCCCAGACGCAGCGCCAGATTCAGGGCCTCCTGGCCACAAATCATGACGTGGGCATCCTGCTCTAATAAGTACCGCGCAAGGCGAATCGGGTTTTTGAGCCCTGGAATCTGAGCCACTGACCCGGCTCGACCATCGCTGGCCATCAAACTGGCATCCATTCGGGCCACGCCATCAGCCTGTAAATAGCTACCCGTACCAGCATTTAACAGTGGTTCGTCTTCAAGCTGGCGGATGGCGACCTCAACCGCTTCAATGGCGCTCGCGCCCTGACGTAACACCTGCCACCCGGCATCAGCCGCTCGTTCGCAGGCATCCATCCGCAGTTTTTCTTCTTCCGGAGGTGGCGTTCCACAGCCACCGTGAACAATGAGGACTGGCTTCATGAGATTCTCCTTCGTCTATATATAAGATGACACCCGCTTCAAATCACCGCCCTGGATGAGCAAAAGGCTGAATGATTGAACAATTTATTTTTCCCTGAACCCGGCGCCCCAAGCCCCGAGCCCGAAACAGGATGAGTCCTGGTTGTGGATGAATTTTCATCGCATGCTCGCCGTCAACCACCGGTAATCAAGTTTTTTCCCTTTGATTTCAGTGGATTACCCTTGATTGCTCCAGATTGCCAGCATCTGAATAATTTATCTTGACAGTAAGACAAAATTTTCTATACTTGTAATAAACATTACGGAATATAGCTTAAACGTAATGTTTAATTCAAGTATTGATACAGACTTTTCTTAGTCCTCCAAGACTCATCTTTCACTCCATCTTTCTGTTCGGGAAGTGTCCCATGAAATCCTTTCGGTTGTGGCCAGTGGTTGCCATTTTCTGGTTTTCTGTGTGTTGCCTGATGCTGGCGGCGTCTCCCTGTGTGCTGGCCGGCGAACGGCTGGTTCTGGTTGGTGGCGGAAAGCGACCTGTCCAGGCCGTGGCCCGATTTGTGGACTGGGCTGGCGGCTCCGAGGCCCGGATTGTGATTATCCCCTGGGCAAGCGGCGAGCCGCAGGAAAGTTATGATGCGCTGGCTAAAGAAATCAATGAGCACCATCCAGCCGCGGTTGAATGTGCCCCCTTTGCGCCGCTCACCGCCGAATCAAAAGCCCGATTTCTGGCTCAGTTGAAAACGGCTGGCGGCGTGTTTTTTACTGGCGGCGACCAGAGCCGAATTATGGATGTGCTTGCGGACGCAACATTACTGGCCGAACTGCGCCACCGTTACACCGAGGGCACGGTTTTTGGCGGTACCAGCGCCGGAACTGCCATTATGTCGCGCATTATGTTGACCGGTGATGGTGATTTCGAAGTGATTGACGGTGGCAAGGTCGTGACGCGTGAAGGATTGGGACTGCTGCCCAACACGATTGTGGATCAACACTTTATCAAACGGCAGCGTGAGAATCGGCTCTTTGGGCTGGTGCTTCAGCACCCGGAAGCCCTTGGGATTGGGGTGGATGAAGACAACGCACTTCTGGTGATGGAAAACCGTTATGCCGAAGCCATTGGCCCAACCCAGGTGATGATGGTGGATGGGAAAGCCCGGCGTGGGGCGCTGACAGTCTATCTGGTACACTCAGGGGAGAAATTTGATCTGGTCAAACGCCAGCCGATAGGGTTCAGGGTTCAGGGTTCATGGGTTGAAAAAAGACCCAACGGGATAAAAAAGACGAAAAACTCGAAAACTCTGAACTCTGAACCCTGACAAGATGACAAGATGACAAGGTGACAAGGTAATATTTCTTCGAAAACCCTGAACCCTGAACCCTGAACCCTGAACCCTGAACGGTGTACTCCATGTTTGCCAATATCCCCCTGATGCTTTCACTGCTGGCAATTCTCCTGGTTGTGGGAGGGTTCCTGTTTCGATCAACCGCAACGGATGCTCCCAAATTTTGGGGATTTCCCAATACCTACGTGCTGATTTTTTCAGTGCTGGTTTGCACAGCAGTCGCCACCTGGATGATTCCGAGTGGCAAGTATGAACGCGCCAAAGACAAAGAAGGCCGCGAAATCGTAGTGGCCGGGTCCTTTCATCGGGTCGAACAAACGCCGCAGGGTGTAGACAAGCTCCTGCAAGCCCCAGTGAAAGGAATTGCGCAAACCATTCCAATTATTACCTTTATTTTTATCATTGGTGGGGCTTTTGCGGTTTTAAATAAGACTGGAACCATTGACGTCAGCATTTATTGGGTTGTTGAGCGACTCAAGGACCGGGGCGAACTTCTGATTCCAATTGTGATGGTGTTGTTTTCACTCGGTGGAGCCATTATCGGGATGAGTGAAGAAACTATTCCCTTTGTCCTGGTTTTTATTCCGCTCGCCATTGCGCTGGGCTATGACTCGATTGTTGGTGTCTCGATGTGTTTTGTCGGTGCCGGCCTTGGCTTTGCCGGTGCCATGCTCAACCCCTTCACGGTTGGGATTGCCCAGGGGATTTGCGAGCTCAAACTATTTTCAGGCATCGGCTATCGAACCGTGGTCTATTTCGTGATTGTGATTGTCGGCATCAGCTATGTGATGTGGTATGCCCGGCGGATTAAGGCCAACCCCGAATTGAGCCCGGTCTTTTATATTGACGAAGAACGCCGCCGGGAAGCCAAAACCGTTGAATCTGGACCGAAACAATTTGAAACCTCGCACTTTCTGGTACTGGTCACATTTTTGTCAGCACTGGTGATTCTGGTGTTTGGCGTGGTCAAGTTTCACTGGTACATCCCGGAAATGGCCGCCATCTTTTTGGGAACAGGGATTTTGGTCGGGATCTTGGGCAAGATGCCCGCCAATGAAATTGCGGAAAGTTATGTGGCTGGTGTGAAAGACATTGCCGGCGCGGCACTGGTGGTTGGCCTCTCACGCAGCATCCTGGTGATTGCCCAGGACGGCAACATCCTCGATACGATTTTATATTCACTGTCTTCGCTGATTGGTTCCGGGTCGCCTTTGTTTGCCGCCCAGATGCAGTTTGTGGTTCAAACCCTGTTAAATCTTTTGGTTCCATCTGGGAGCGGGCACGCGGCACTGACGATGCCGCTGATGGGGCCGCTGTCTGATCTGGTGGGCGTTACCCGGCAAACTTCAGTGCTGGCGTTTCAATTTGGCGAAGGGTTTACGACGCTGGTGGTGCCGACTTCCGGGGTGACCATGAGCGTCCTGTCGCTGGCGAAAATTCCCTGGAAAGACTGGTTTAAGTTTATGTGGCCATTGCAGGTCATCCTGGCCATTTGTGGAAGTCTGCTTTTGATTTGGCCGGTTCTCACCAACTGGCAGTAGATTTTGGAATGAAGAATGAATCTGCTTCTGCCGGATTTTGTGTTGAACCGTGGCCGCGTTGGAAATAAAGGACTTGTCAGTACCACCTGCGTAAGCGGGTGGGGTCGGAAGTAAACAGACCCACCCACTGACGCGGGTGGTACTGACTCACTGGTTCTTCTGATTCGTCTGGTCCCCGAAAATAAGTGGTACCTGAAATTGTCTGAAGGCAATCTGGCGGTAGCTCTGCCTGTTGAGAGAAATATTGCTTTCAATACCTACGGAACTTGAAGTTTTCGTCATTCATCATCCCTTTCATGGCGATCAAACATTAACATTTTTAAGACTTTAGGGAGAAAGACCATGCCTTATCTCACCCCCCTCATTCAACTGGCAAAGCAGTTTGTTCGAACCGGCACCCTGGGGCTGCTGGCCATCACACTGGTTGGGGTTGTTTCGATGAATTCGTTGGCCCAGACCGCACGTGGACGTCTGGTTGGTGCTGTCACCGACGCACAGAATCTGGCGTTGGCTGGTGCCACCGTGACGGCCACCAACACGGCGACCAACTTTTCACGAACGGCCACAACGAGTGAGAGTGGTGATTTCACGATTGTGGAATTACCGCCTGGGACCTATACCGTGACCGTCGAAGTTGAAGGCTTTAAAAAAGCCACCCAAACCGTAGAGATCAACATTGCCCGCGACACACGCACCGAAATTGCGCTCGAAGTCGGTGCCTCGTCTGATGTGGTGACCGTCGAAGCCGGATCACCGTTGATCAATACCACCAACACCGATCTGGGTGGCACGCTCGACAATAAACAATTGATCGAATTGCCGCTCAACGGTCGCGATTTCCAGGACCTGATTGGACTTCGGCCAGGATTCCAGCGCCAGCCGGGTGGTGGATTTGGTACGACCAACGTCAATGGCTCACGCAATACCTCAAACAACTTCCAGTTGGATGGGATCAGCAACAACGATAACTATTCTGGAACCGTCGCCCAGGGGCAGGAAGGCGTCAACGTCAAGTCGGGCGGGTTTTTGCCGGTGGATGCGGTTCAGGAATTCACCCTGACCTATGCTCCATCAGCCCAATATGGGTCGAAAGCCGGTGGATTGGTCAACGTGGCGATCAAGTCGGGAACCAACGAGTTCCACGGTTCGCTCTATGAATTCTTCCGCAACGACAAACTCGATGCCCGGGCGTTTTTTAATGCCACCCGCGATTCAAACACCGGGGCGCCACTGGCCAAGAATCCCCTGCGGATGAACCAGTTTGGCTTTACCCTGGGTGGTCCGATTGTCAAAGACAAGCTGTTCTTTTTTGGCAACTATGAAGGCCAGCGCGTGCGTCAGGCCGAAAGTTTGACGGTGTTTTCACCCGGTGCGGCTTCAATTGCCCGGGCAACCCCAAATGGTGGAATCAACCCCTTAAGCGCCCGGTTGCTGTCACTGTTTCCGCTGGGTGATGCCAACGACAGCGCCGTGGTGACATTTCCATCGTTTAGCGATATTGACAACTACATTGTCAAGCTTGACTACAACATCAACGCCAACAACACGATCAACGGCAAATACCTGTTGGGCAACACCAGTCAGTCCGAAGTGGATAATTTTTATCTGCGCCCGGAAGACATTGCGTCCAATGATCAGCGGTCACAGAGTCTGGGCGTCAGCTACACGTCGGTCATCAAACCAGAAATCGTCAACGAAGTTCGGTTTGGCTACACCCGGCTGTTCCAGGAAATTGCTCCGCTCAATAAAGACTTCAACCCAGCAGACATCGGATTTGTGACCGGGATTACCGATCCAACCCGGGGTGGGATGCCTCGGATTCGAATCAGCGGGTTTGATACCTTTGGTGGACGTGCCACCAATCTGATTTCGGATCCAAGCGAAACCTATTCAATTCTGGACAACATTACCTGGACGCGTGGTCGTCATTCGTTCAAGTTCGGTGGTGATTTCCGCTATGACCGGGCGGTCAATACCCGTGACCTGGCGGCGCGTGGTGAATTTCGCTTCCGTTCGCTGGGTGATTTTCTGGCCGGTCGGGTAGACCGGGCGTCAGTTTTGACCGGGAGCACGCTCCGCGAAGTGAGCCAGAAGAGCTGGTCGCTGTTTGCCCAGGATGATTTCAAAATCCGTCCAAACCTGACCCTGAACTTTGGGGTGCGCTATGAATTTTTCGGTGTGCTCAAGGAAGCGAACAACCTGCTGGCGAATTTCATTCCAGGGGTCGGTTTGCGACAGGTTGGGGCTGGTCTCGACAAGCCGTATGAAAATGATTTGAACAACTTTGCCCCACGCCTTGGGATTGCCTGGGATGTGAAGGGGACTGGCCGGACCGTAGTTCGTGCCAACTGGGGGATGTATTATGATCCGCCGGCACTCTCGGCCTTCATCGGACAAACTGGCACGGTCAATGCGATTTCACCAACCCTGGGTCTGAACTTCAACCCGGTGGGTTCGATCAATAGCTACATTGTGCGTCCACGTGGTTCGAGCCTGAACTGGAGACTGGGCCAGCAAATCTTCCCATCGCTGGAAATTCCAGACAGCTTCCTGGATGTGCTCGGGATTGATCAGAACATCCGCACGCCGTTTACCCACAGCTACAGCCTCAACATCCAGCAAAAATTGTGGGACAATGGCTCGCTCGAAGTGGCCTATGTTGGCAATCGTGGGACGCGGCTCTATTCGCTGTCAGATATCAACCAGATTTTCGATGTCGAAAACGAACTCCGTCCGTTTGACAATCAGTTGCTCAACGCCGATGGCGATCCGCAATTCCAGTATGTCAACTTCCTGACCTCGACTGGCAATTCAAATTACAACGCGTTGCAAGCCACCTTTACCCAGCGTAACTGGCGTGGGGTGACGGCCCTGATTGGGTATACCTATGCCAAATCAATGGACACGGCATCGTCAAACCGTCCAGTGAACCCACAGAATTCAAACAACATCCGCGCTGAACGCGCTCGCTCGGATTTTGACGTCAAACATCGCTTTACCGGCAGCGTGTCATATGAAATTCCGACCATGACGTTTCTGCCGACCGTTTTGGGCAAAGGCTGGGCCGTCAACACGTTGATGACGTTCCAGACCGGGAAGCCGGTGGATGTGTTTTATGGTGATGATTTCTCAGGATTCTTTGAATTCAACGACCGTCCAAACATCATCGGCGATTTGAGCCTGATCAAATTCCAACCCGGTCAACGGCTGGATCGCAATATTTTGAACCAGGTGTTTGCCGCCCCCGATTTTGGAACCTTTGGTAATGCTGGTCGCAACATTCTGACCGCACCAGGCTTCACGATTGTGGATTTCTCGGTGACCAAAAACACCCAACTCACTGAGCGGTTAAAGATGCAGTTCCGGGCAGAATTCTTCAACATTGCCAACAATCCGGAATTTGCCCAACCACGTGGCGACTTACTGAACTCGCAGTTCGGTCGGTTAGGCGACACGGCTGATCGCGGCAACCCACTGTCCTCAGGCGGTCCGCGTCGGATTCAGTTTGCCTTGAAGTTAAC